>NZ_JBEOWS010000036.1:0-43841 GCF_040296125.1 Streptomyces sp. NPDC002265
GCGGCCCGCACCGTGGGGGGTGTGTGGAGGTGCGGGCCGCGCCGGTCTGTGGGGTGCGGTCTAGTAGGGCCGCTGCGAACGGCGGCGCCACCAGGCCAGGCCCGTGCCGATCAGCAGGACACCGGCGGCGCCCGAGGCCGCGGAGGCGGCGATCAGGGTGGTGTCGGTGCCGCTGCCCGAGGTGCCGGTCGGCTGGAGCGCGTCACCGAGCTGGCTGCGCACGTCCGCGCCGCTGGTCGTGCCCTTGGCGAGCGCGCCGCGCGAGCCCGAGGTCGGGTTGGCCAGGTAGGGGAAGGAGTGCCCGAACTTCTTGTCGTTGGCGTCGACCGCGTCGCCCAGGTCGTTCTTGGAGCCGACCAGTTCGCCCTCGACGACCTGGAGCGCCTCGTCGATCACGTCGTCGGTGAGCCGACGGCCGTTCGGGAAGCCCGCGTTGTCGCCGTCCAGCACGCCCAGCCGCTTGGGGTGGGCGGCCGGCTTGATCGAGGTGTTGAGGCGCAGTTCCTCGGCCGGCGTCACCTTCGGCGGCTGGTTGAGGCCCTTGACGCCCTTCAGGAACACGTCGACCAGGTCGTTGCGCGGCTCGGCCGGCGCCTTGATCTTGTAGATCCCCTCGATGAGCTTCGGCAGCTCGGGGTTGGTGACGTTCTTCAGGAACTGCGCGTCCTGCCAGGGCGAGGACGCGTTGAACTTGTCCTTGTCCTTCTGCGGGTTGACGACCTCGTTGACGAGCGGGTTGCCCAGGCGCGACACCTGCGTGTAGTAGCCGCCCGCGGTCTTGCGCTGGGTCGTCGACCAGATGCCCACGATCGGCTGGTGGGCCGCCTCCGTGATCATCTTGTTCGGGATCTGGAGGGCGATCGAGTTGACGTTGTAGCCCTTGAGGGTGTCCCGGCCGACCTCGGACAGGTTCCCGCCGTAGAGGAGGTCGAAGACGCGCAGGTCCAGGAAGAACGGGTCGTCGGCCTGCCCGGCGAACGTCTGCGCACCGCTGGAGAGTTTGTGGATCGCCTGGTAGCGCAGCTTGCCGTAGTCCGGCATCGACGCCTTGCCCACGTCCGACGGCGCGACCGGGACATCGTGCGCGATCTTCGTCTTCGACACCTGGTGCTGGTGCTTCAGCCGGATCAGGTCGATGTCGTACGTCTGCGTGATGTTGAGGTCGGGGTCGTCGAGACTCTCGACCGCGCCCGTGTTGTAGAGGAACGTGTTCTTGTTCTTGACGTGCGTCTTGAAGGTGTAGCGGAAGAGCAGATCGCCCTGCGCGTCACCGTCGTTGTCGATGTGGAGGTCGTACTGGGCGTCGTCCGCGAACGTGTAGAAGTTCGGTCCGCCGGCCGGCTCCTCGAAGGGGATCCAGTTCGCGATGATCGTCGTCGTGTCCGGCTTGTCCGGGCTCACGAAGGCGTACACGTCCGTGTTGTCGTACTGGGGAGTCCCCGAGATCAGCGGCGCCTCGCGGTGGCTGGAGGCGGAGGCCGCCCCGGGCTCCAGCAGGGCCACACCGGCGGCTGTGAGCCCCCCGGCGGCCAGCGCAGCACATATGAGGGCCGCGACGCCTCGGCGTCCCGTACCGGTCCTGGAGATAGGTGTCATGCCGTCCGTCCTCAGTCCAACTTGCTTGACGGACGGGTATACGGCGCGGAGGCACCGATCGGATTGGTCGATCGGGAAATTTCTTTTCTCCCTGCTCCACCCGCGTTTCGGGCACCCTGATCCGTAACCCCATCCGGAGGTGTGTTCGTTGCGAATGCCTGGTGTGACGGGACGGGCCGGCTGTGGCCGGGGAGAGGGGAACCGCGTGGAGGCGGACGAGCTTCTGGTGCTCGTGGCGGGTGGCGACCAGAAGGCCTTCGAGGATCTGTACGCCCTGGTGTCCGGGCCGGTGTTCGGGCTCGTGCGGCGCGTGGTGCGCGATCCCGCGCAGTCGGAGGAGGTGTCCCAGGAGGTGCTGCTCGAACTGTGGCGCTCCGCCGCCCGCTTCGACCCCGGCCGGGGCAGCGCGCTGTCCTGGATCCTCACCCTCGCCCACCGTCGCGCCGTCGACCGGGTGCGCAGCGTCCGGGCGGCCGGTGAACGCGAGCAGCGCGAGGCGCGCCGCGCCCACCACCCCGCCTTCGACCAGGTCACCGAGGAGGTCGAGGCGGGCCTGGAGCGCGAGTGGGTGCGCCGCTGCCTGGACCGGCTGACGGCCCTGCAACGACAGTCCGTCACTCTCGCCTATTACGACGGATACACCTACCGTGAAGTGGCCGAGCGGCTCTCGCTCCCGCTGGGCACGGTCAAGACCCGAATGCGCGACGGACTCACCAGCCTGCGCAAATGCCTGGGAGGCGTCGCATGAGCGTCCTGGACCGACTGCTGCGACGCGAGGACCTGCACTCGCTCGCGGCCCCCTACGCCCTCGACGCGCTGGAGCCCGCCGAGCGGCTGCGCTTCGAGCGGCACCTCGACGGCTGCGACGTCTGTGCCGCCGAGGTCCGCGCCCTGTCCGAGGACGCCGTCCGGCTCGCCTGGTCCACCGCCGCCCCGCCGCCGGCCGCGATGCGCGACCGGGTCCTGGCCGCCGTACGGACGACTCCGCAGATGTCGGCTCCCGAGCCGGAGCGCATGGCGGCCCAACTGCCGCCGCACGTCTGGGGGACCCGGCCGCCGCCGGCCCGTGTCCGGGTGTCCCGTCCGCGTCCGCTGTTCGTCCCGTTCGCCACGGCGACGGCCGCCGCGGCCCTCGTCGTCGCCTCGCTCTTCGCCGTCCAGGCCGGCCAGGCGCAGGACCGGCTGGACGCCGAGCGGGCCCAGTCGCGCGAGATCGCCCGGGTGCTCGGCGCCCCGGACACCCGCGCGACCACCGACCGGGACGCCCAGGGGCGCAGCATCGGTGTGATCGCCTCGGCCTCGCAGGGGCGGGCGATCGTCACCCTGAGCGGATACGACGGTCTGGCGAGCGGGCACGTGCACCAGTTGTGGCTCATGCGCCCCGCCGAGCGGCCGCGTTCCCTCGGCCTCTTCGACGGCGACACGCCCTTGGTCACATCAGGTCTTGACAAGTCCGCCACGTCACTCGCTGTCACCGTCGAGCCCGACGGGGGATCTGAGCAGCCCACTACCCAGCCGATTGTCCAACTCGCCCTGAAATCGCTCGGATTCGGAGAGTAATCGTCAACCCCCTTGCGGGACAGGTGAATCCTGTGATCGCGATACACGAGTGCCGCAAAGGGACGATAGGGTTACTCTGCCCGAGCCGGGTGGACTCGTACGGGTGGGGAGTGACATGGAACAGATAACAGTGCGGAGCAGGGCGAGGGTCCCTGCGATCACCTGCGGGAGCAGCGCGACGAGTTCGCGCCTCGACCGTCATCTGTCGGTGCTGGCGGGGCCCGCCATACCGCAGCGGGATGCGGCCGAGGCGACCTCGCTCATGCTCGAACTGACGGCACGTGACCCCCGGCGCGACACCACCAGCAGGGTCGCGCGCGTGCGTCGCGTCTCGCTCTTCGCGCCGCTGCGCCGGCTGAGCCGTTCCCTGTTCGGCGGGAACTGAGGCCCGCGCTCAGGCGGCCACACCGTCCCGGCGCAGCGCTGCGATCAGCTCGTCCGTCATCCCCACGGCGCGCAGCAGTGCCTCGGTGTGCTCCCCGAGCGCGGGCACGTCCCCCAGGTCCGCCTCCGCTCCGCCCGGCAGTGTGATCGGTGGCAGCAGTGTCCGCAGCGGCCCGACCGGCGTCCCCACCTCCCGCCACCGCTCCCGAGCCGCCAGCTGCGGATGCTCCGCGACCTCGTGCAGGTCCCTCAGGCGTGCACACGCGATGCCCGCCTCCTCCAGCCGTGCGACGGCCTCGTCGGCGCCCAGCGCGCCCAGCGCCTTCGCCACGTGGGCGTCCGTGCCGCCCCGGTTCGCGACCCGGGCGGCGTTCGTGGCGTACGCCGGGTCCGCCCCCAACTCCGGCTGCCCGAGCACCTGTTCGGCCAGTCGCCGCCACTCCCGGTCGTTCTGCACCGACAGCAGCACCCGTCCGCCGTCCGCCGTCGGGTAGGAGTCGTAGGGCGCGATGACGGCGTGCGCGAGCCCGGTGCGCGCCGGGGGAGTGCCTCCGTGCATCGCATGGTGCAGCGGATGCCCCATCCACTCCGCGAGCGCCTCCAGCATCGACACCTCCACCGGCCCGCCGCACCCCGTGGTGCCCCGCCGCACCAGCGCCGCCAGCACCCCGGAGAACGCGTACATGGCCGCCGCGATGTCGGCCGCCGGGATCCCCGCCTTCACCGGCTGCTCCGGCGTCCCCGTCACCGACACCAGCCCGGCCTCGCACTGCACGAGCATGTCGTACGCCCGTTTGTCCGCGTACGGGCCGGACGATCCGTAGCCCGAGATGTCGACGCCGATCAGCCGCGGATGCGCGGCGCACAGGGTGGCCGCGTCCAGGCCGAGCCGGGCGGCGGCCCCCTGGGCCAGGTTCTGCACGAAGACGTCCGCGTCCGCGACCAGTCGCCGTACGACGTCCAGGCCCCGCCCGTCCTTGAGGTCGAGGGCGATCGACTCCTTGCCGCGGTTGCACCACACGAAGTGCGAGGCGAGGCCGCCGGCGGCGGTGTCGTAGCCCCGGGCGAAGTCGCCGCCGTCGATCCGCTCCACCTTGATGACCCGGGCGCCGAGATCGGCGAGCTGCCGGGTGGCGAAGGGGGCCGCGACGGCCTGCTCCACGGCGACGACGGTGATGCCCTCCAGGGGCGGGGGAAGTGGCCTCATGCGCTGGATCATGTCCTGCGCACGCCCCGTTGTCATGCGTGCGGGCACGTGCACCGGCTCACCTCCGGCCCCGCGCGGCGACCGTCCCGTGACCGGTGGGGGAGTGGAGTGGCCGGATCAGACGAGGGCGAACTGTCCCTCGGGGCCCTCCTCGTGGTGGTCCAGGACCGTCGCCGGGCGGCGGGCCGCCTCCGGCACCGGCAGGACCCCCGCCGCGCGCAGCTCGGCGGCCGGGACCGGACGGAGCGTCTCCAGCTCCGCCCGCCGTGGCTCCAGTTCCGCCAGCAGGGCGAGGACCGTGATCAGTTCCAGCAGCTCCGACGTCCACGTCTGGAGCCAGGCCGGCGGGCGGATCGCCGTCAGGGAACCCGGTTCGCCCTCGGCCGTCCTCGTCGCGATCCACTGTTCCAGCACCCTGACACCGGCCGCCTCGAAGTCCCACGCCTGCGGCGGCACCGGGGCGATCCGGCCCTCGTCGAGGTGCAGGGTCTCCTCGTCCCGGTCGTAGCGGACGTCCAGGGGCCGGGTGGGGAGCGGGGCGCGGACGTAGGGGCGGCGGCCGCCGGGGAGTTTGGGGCGGTCGCCGTCGCGGCGCATCAGCCACAGCGAGCGGCGGCCCAGTTCGACGCCCCGGGACCAGAGCCCGGCGTCCCCGGTGAGCGGCACGGTGAGGTCGGGGCGGACCGCGGCCAGGGTCCAGGCCAGGAAGTCCTCGGGGGTGGGGAGATGGCCGAGCCGTCCGGCGAGATGCTCCAGCAGGCCCGGGGCCAGGTTCGGTTCCGTGCCGCCGGGCCGGCGGTAGAGCGGGCGGACCCTGCCGGGGCGCAGCAGCGGCACCAGCGAGGTGGCGAGCAGACGCGGCCCCGGCCCCTCCGCGGTCTCCACGACGAGGATCTGCCGTTCGTCGCTCACCCGCCACAGCTCGGGCCGGGCCGCGTCGAGCAGGCGGTGGTCGGGGATCAGCCACTGCTCGTCGAAGGGCGCGTGCAGCACGCGTACCGGCTCCGGACACGGGCCCGAGGCGCGGGCCAGCCGCTGGGTGCCGCTGGTCTGGCCGGGCAGTCCGCCCACCGCCGAGCGCAGGGTGCGCGAGCGCGTCGGCTCGAACAGCGCCTCCCGGTCGGCCCCCTCGGCCTTCATCAGCGTGTCCCAGCGCGCCTTCAGGGACGCCGGGTCGGGGGCCGTCGGCCACCTCCGGCCGAGCCGCGGCGGTGCGACGGACCACGGCATGAGGTCCGCCAGCGGCGGAGCGTCGTCGGGCGTCACGCTGGGCATCGTACGACGGGCCGGGGCGGGGCGGGTCAGGTGGCGTCGAGCGTCACCGTGAAGGAGAAGCGGTCGCCCCGGTAGTGGATGACCGCCACGTCCAGCGGCCGCCCGGCCGTGTCGTAGGTGATGCCCGTGTAGTGCAGGATCGGGCTGAGCAGCGGGACCTGGAGCAGCCGCGCCGTCTCCGGGTCCGCGAGCCGCGCCTCCACGGTGTCCGTGATGCGGCTGATGTCCGCGCCCACCACGTCCCGCAGCACCTTCGTCATCGGCCAGCGGACCAGATCCGCCGGATCGATGCGCTCGGCCAGATCCGGACGGACCCAGTTGCGGGCGTGGTTGGTCGGCTCGCCGGTCTTCTCGTCGCTGCGCAGCCGGTGGTAGCCCGCCACCCGTGCCAGATCCGGGAAGAACTCGGCGAGTTCGGCCGGCACCTGCGCCGGCCCGTGCTCCAGCAGCTCGGTCGTCATGCCGGACTGCTGGGCCACGATCGCGTCCACCGAGCCCAGCAGCCGCACCGGCGTGCTGCGCAGGGCGTCCGGCTCGATGAACGTCCCGCGCCTGCGGTGACGGGAGATGAGCCCCTCGTCCTCCAGCTCCTTCAGCGCCTGCCGCATGGTCAGCACGCTCACGCCGTAGTGCCCCGCCAACTGCTCCTCGGTGGGCAGCCGCAGCGGGTCGTGGGGCGAGCGGCCGAGTATGGAGGCACGGAGCGACTGCGACACCTGGTACCACAGCGGCAGCTTGCGGTTCAGGACGATCGAGTCCGGGGCGAAGGAGGTCACGGGCTATCCGTACCTGTCGAAACCGGTCAGTGCAACGGGCGGAAGTGCCGTTCGAGGCCCTGCCACACGTCGTCGTAGCGCTGTTGGAGGTGCTCCGCCCCCGCCGCCTGCGGGGTGAGGGTGAGCGGCCAGCGGGTCTCGAACATGAAGGCCAGTCCGTCGTCGATCTTCTGCGGACGCAGTTCGGCGGCGCTCGCCCGGTCGAACGTCTCCCGGTCCGGACCGTGTGCCGACATCATGTTGTGCAGCGAGCCGCCGCCCGGCACGAAGCCCTCCGCCTTCGCGTCGTACGCGCCCTCGACGAGCCCCATGTACTCGCTCATCACGTTGCGGTGGAAGTACGGCGGCCGGAAGGTGTCCTCGCCCACCAGCCAGCGCGGCGCGAACACCACGAAGTCGACGCCCGCCAGGCCCGGCGTGTCCGACGGCGAGGTCAGCACCGTGAAGATCGACGGGTCGGGGTGGTCGTAGGAGATCGAGCCGATCACGTTGAAGCGGTGCAGGTCGTACACGTACGGCACGTAGTTGCCGTGCCAGGCCACCACGTCGAGCGGCGAGTGGTCGTAGACGGCCGTCCAGAGGTTGCCGCAGAACTTGTTCACCACCTCCACCGGCCCCTCGACGTCCTCGTACGCGGCGGTCGGCGCCCGGAAGTCACGGGCGTTGGCCAGTCCGTTGGCGCCGATGGGGCCGAGGTCGGGCAGGCGGAAGGGGGCGCCGTAGTTCTCGCAGACATAGCCGCGGGCGGAGGCGTCCAGGAGTTCCACCCGGAAACGGACACCGCGCGGGATCAGCGCCATGTGCCCGGGCTCGGCGTGCAGCCTGCCGAACTCCGTGTGCAGCAGCAGCCCGCCGCGCTCCGGGACGATCAGCAGCTCACCGTCGGCGTCGCTGAAGACGCGGTCCATGGAGGAGTTCGCGTGGTACAGGTGCACGGCCATGCCGGCGCGCTGGGCCGCGTCGCCGTTGCCGCCGAGGGTCCACAGCCCCGCCAGGAAATCGGTCCCCTCCGCGGGGGCCGGCAACGGGTTCCAGCGCAGCCGGTTGGGGTCGGGCGGGGTCTCGGTGAAGGGGCCGGTCCGCAGCGCGCCGTTGCCGGTGCGGACGAACGCCGGGTGAGCGGCCGAGGGGTGGATCCGGTACAGCCACGAGCGGCGGTTGTGCGCTCTGGGCTCGGTGAACGCCGTACCGCTGAGCTGTTCCGCGTACAGGCCCAGCGGGGCGCGCTGCGGTGAGTTGCGGCCCTCGGGCAGCGCTCCCGGCTCGGCCTCGGAGCCGTGCTCGTTGCCGAAACCGGAGAGATAGGCCAGCCCCTCGGCGGTCTTCCGTGCGTCCCCGCTCATGATCGCTCCCTTGCGAACTCATTCCTATGGGACACCGTAGGATTGCGGTTTCCCGCGCGCAAGAGGGACCCGGGACCCGCTTCCCTCCCGGGGCGGCGGAGGCCGGGTCGCGTACGGGCCGACCTGCGAGGGGATCCGTACCGCGGGGTCGTGCTCTACGCTCCGGGGCATGTCGGACGGATGCGACCTTCTCGGCGTGCTCGGCGTTCCCGCGCGCACCGGCGCGGGCACGGCCGTCGGCCGGGGCGGCCCCGCCGCGGGCCGCCGGCCAGGCGGTGCACCGGCCGCGATGAGTGCACAGGGCACCAATCCGCGTACAGGGGGGCGACGTTCACCGGACCCCGGCGGAGAGGCATCATGAAACCCGTGCCCCACGCGACCTCGCTGCGCCGTGCGCCCGTGCAGCGGCGCAGCGCCGAACGGCTGACCAGGATCCTCGACGCCTGTGCCGATCTCCTCGACGAGGTCGGCTACGACGACCTGAGCACCCGTGCCGTCGCCCAGCGCGCAGGTGTTCCCATCGGTTCCGTCTACCGGTTCTTCGGCAACAAGCGCCAGATGGCCGACGCCCTCGCCCAGCGCAATCTCGAACGCTACTCCGAGCGCGTCACCCGGCGGCTGAAGGGGGCGCGGCGGGGCGACTGGCGCGCGGCCGTGGACGCCGTACTGGACGAGTACCTGGCCATGAAGCGCACCGCGCCCGGCTTCACGCTCGTCGACTTCGGCAACCAGATCCCGGTCGGCGCCCGCGACGCCGAACCCAACCACCGCGTGGCCGACCGTCTCACCGACCTGCTCTCGGGCTATCTGGACCGCACCCCGGACGAGGACCTGCGCCGCACGTTCCTGATCGCGGTGGAGACCGCCGACACCCTGGTCCACCTCGCCTTCCGGATGGACCCGGAGGGCGACGAGAAGATCATCACGGAGGCGCGGGAGCTGCTGCGGGCTTATCTGGGGCGGGTGCTGGACTGACGGCCCGAGGGGCTGTCGGGGGTGCCGGCCCGGCGGCCCGGCGGACTGTCCGGCGGGCCAAGGCCCTCCCGCTCGTGCATACCGGTCGGTATGCTCGGCGGCGTCCGCGTGCGTCACCGTCGCCGCCACCCTCCGGGAGGACCCGTGTCCCGCACCGCTCTGCGCATCTGCCCTCTGTGCGAGGCCACCTGCGGCCTGACCCTGACCATCGAGGGCACCCGGGTGACCGGGGCCCGCGGCGACCGCGACGACGTGTTCAGCCGCGGGTTCATCTGCCCCAAGGGAGCCTCCTTCGGAGCCGTCGACGGCGACCCCGACCGGCTGCGCACCCCGCTCGTCCGCCGGGACGGAGAGCTGCGCGAGGCCACCTGGCAGGAGGCGTTCGACGCGGTCGCGGCCGGGATCCGGCCCGTCGTCGAGCGGTACCGCCCGCACGCCGTCGGTGTCGTCCTCGGCAACCCCAACGTCCACACCATGGCCGGCGCCCTCTACCCGACCGTCCTGATCGCCGGCCTCGGCACCCGCAGCCTGTTCACCGCCTCCACGGTCGACCAGATGCCCAAGCACGTCTCCAGCGGGCTGCTGTACGGCGACGCCAACGCCATCCCCGTACCCGACCTGGACCACACCGGCCATCTGCTGCTGCTGGGTGCCAACCCGCTGGAGTCCAACGGGAGTCTGTGCACCGCCCCCGACTTCCCCGGCAAGCTCAAGGCGCTCAAGGCCCGCGGCGGCACCCTCACCGTCGTCGACCCGCGCCGCACCCGCACCGCCAAGCTCGCCGACCGGCACCTCGCGATCCGGCCGGGCACCGACGCCCTGCTGCTCGCGGCGATGGCGCACGTCCTGTTCGAGGAGGACCTCGTCGACCTCGGGCGGCTCGCGCCCCACGTCCAGGACGTGCCGGAACTCCGCGCGGCCATGCGGGACTTCACCCCCGAGGCGGTCGCGGAGTCCTGTGACGTCGAGGCCGCCGTCATCCGCACGCTGGCCCGGGAACTCGCCGCCGCCCCCACCGCCGCCGTGTACGGCCGCATCGGCAGCTGCACGGTCCCGCACGGCACCCTGGCGAGCTGGCTCGTCGACGTCCTCAACATCCTCACCGGCAACCTCGACCGCCCCGGCGGCGCCCTCTTCCCGCAGGCCGCCACCGACCGCACACCCCGCCCGGCCGGCCCCGGACACGGCTTCGCGCTCGGGCGCTGGCACTCCCGGGTCAGCCGGCACCCCGAGGCGAAGGACGAGTTGCCGCTCTCCGCGCTCGCCGAGGAGATCGACACCGCCACCGCCGAGGGCGAGCCGGTCCGCGCGCTGATCGCCGTCGCCGCCAACCCCGTGCTCTCCGCCCCCGACGGCGACCGGCTCGACAAGGCCCTGGACTCGCTGGACTTCATGGTCAGCGTCGACCCCTACCTCAACGAGACCTCCCGCCACGCCGACGTCGTGCTGCCGCCGCCCCCGCCGTCGCAGAGCCCGCACCACGACTTCGCCTTCAACACCCTCGCGGTACGCAACCAGGTCCGCTACACCCGCCCCGCCGTCCCCCTCGAACCCGGCCGGATGGCCGAGACCGAGATCCTGGCCCGGCTCACCCTCGCCGTGACCGGCATGCACGGCGCCGACCCCGCCGCCGTCGACACGCTCGTCATCGACCAGACCCTGGGCAAGGCCGTCAAGGACCCCGCCTCCCCGGTGCACGGCCGCGACCCGCGCGAGCTGGCCGCCGCGCTCACCGGTGACACCGGGCCCGAACGGCGGCTGGACATGATGCTGCGCCTGGGCCCCTACGGCGACAGCTTCGGCGCCCGGCCCGAAGGACTGGGCCTGGGGCGGCTGCTGGACCACCCGCACGGCATCGACCTCGGACCGCTGCGCCCCCGGCTGCCGCAGCCGCTGAAGACCAGGAGCGGGCGGATCGAGCTGCTGCCGGAGCCCATAGCCGCCGACCTGCCCCGGCTGCGGCGGGCCCTCGGCGAGCGGGCCGACGGGCTCGTCCTGGTCGGCCGCCGCCATCTGCGCTCCAACAACAGCTGGATGCACAACGTCCCCGCCCTCACCGGCGGCACCAACCGCTGCACCCTGCACATCCACCCCGAGGACGCCGGACGGCTCGGCGTACGGGACGGCGAGCCGGTGCGTGTCAAGGGCGCCGGAGGCGAGGTGACCGCCCGGGCGGAGGTCACGGACGGCGTGCGCACGGGGGTGGTGAGCCTGCCGCACGGCTGGGGCCACGACCGGCCCGGCACCCGCCTCGCCCACGCCGCCACCGACCCCGGCGTCAACGTCAACCAGCTCCTCGACGGCACCCTGCTCGACCCGCTCTCGGGCAACGCGGTCCTCAACGGCATCCCGGTGGAGGTCGCCCCGGTCAGCTGAGGTGCGGGACGCCCGCGCCCGGTGCCGCCGCTCGCCAAACGCCCCTGGGAAAAGGCCAGTTGAACCCAGTACCGGACGTCTCGTCGGGCAACCCGATGGCATACGCTGCCGAATGCCGACGCGATCCGCGCGCCGAGCCGGAAGGGCGAAGGTACGGGGGCCGATGACACACCGATGGGACGTCGGTCCGCCGGAGGCCGCCGCCGACTGGGCGGCACGGCCCCCGGTCGGCCCTACCTGGGACTCGGCGCTGACCGCCAGGGAGTTCGCGGCGATCGAGGGCGCCGGGTTCGAACCGGTCGGGCAGGTCCTCGGCACGGCCGTCTTCAACATCGGCTACACCGGCGTCTGGGGCTGCCCAGGCGCGTGGTCGGCCACGGACGGCCCGGGCGCCGCCTCTTCGCACTGGGCCTCGTCCTACGAGCCGTTGGAATGGACGATGTACACGGCGCGCAGGCTGGCGCTGCGGCGTGCGGAGAGCGAGTGCCGCGCCCTCGGCGGCGACGGGATCGTAGGGGTGAGGCTGCGGACCGGTGGGTTCTCGGCAGGAGGCGTGGAGTTCACCGCGCTGGGAACCGCGGTCCGGGCCCGCTCGCGCATCCGGCCGGCCCGGCCCTTCACCTCCCATCTGAGCGGCCAGGACTTCGCCAAGCTCCTGCACTCCGGATGGGTTCCCGTCGGACTCGCCTTCGGTGTCGCCCTCGCGATCCGGCACGACGACTGGCGTGCCTTCGGCCGGATGACCAGGAACCAGGAGGTCGACGGCTACACCCGGCTGATCAACCACGTGCGTCATGTCGCCCGGGAACGGCTGGGCCTCGGCGCCGCGAGGCACGGCGGGGACGGGGTGGTGGTGGACGCGATGCAACTGAACCTGTGGGAGAGCGAGTGCCCCGCGCCCGGGAACGCGCGCGACCTCACCGCCGAGGCGGTTCTCGTCGGCACCTCCCTCACCCGCTTCGCCCGCTCGAGGCAGCCCACCGGCCCCGGACCACTGACCATCATGAGACTGGAGCGCGAACACTGACATGACCGAGCGAACAGGACGGGAACCGGCCGGGGAAGCCATGGGGCCGGTCGCGGAAGGCGTACCCGAGGACGCGATGCGGCGGCTCGCGCAGCTCCGCCCGGGAGAGAAGGGCTCGCTCTTCACCTCGGATCTGACGGTGAACGAGTTCCTGCTGGTGCGCGAGGCCGGCTTCCGGCCGCTCGGTCTGGTCCTCGGCTCCTCGGTCTACCACGTGGGCATCCAGTTCGGCCGGTGGTCGAAGAACCAGGAGCTGACCAAGCTCTCCCAGGCCATGTACCACGCGCGCGAGCTGGCGATGAGCCGTATGGAGGCGGAGGCGAGCGCCCTGGGGGCCGACGGGATCGTGGGCGTGCGGCTGGACATCGAGTTCAAGGAGTTCGGTTCGGACATCGCCGAGTTCATCGCGGTCGGTACGGCGGTGAAGGCGGACGGCGCCGACCCGGGCGAGACCGGGACCTGGCTCAACAACAAGGGCAAGCCCTTCACCTCGAACCTGTCCGGCCAGGACTTCTGGACCCTGATCCGGGCCGGGTACGCGCCGCTGGACATGGTCATGGGGTCGTGTGTCTACCATGTCGCGCACCAGCGCTTCGCCCAGACGCTGAGCACCACGGGCCGCAACGTCGAGATCGAGCAGTTCACCCAGGCCCTCTACGACGCGCGCGAGCTGGCGATGAGCCGTATGCAGGCGGAGGGGCAGGCGCTGGAGGCCGAGGGGATCGTGGCGGTCCAGCTGAGGCAGCACTCGCACACCTGGGGCGCGCACACCACCGAGTTCTTCGCCATCGGGACGGCCGTGCGCCCGCTGCGCGACGACCACATCATCGACCGGCCGACCATGGTGCTGAGCCTCGATGCCTGAGCCCGACGTGGAACTGCTGGCCGCGGCGCTGCGCCGGGACAGCGCGGACCTGAACCTCTATGTCAACGTGCTCGCGGTGAACCTGGCGGACTCGCTGCCGCCCGGCGCCGTACGGGCCGAGCGCAGGCGTTCCCTCGCGGAACGGCTGGCCGGTCACGAGGGTTCGGTCGCCGCGCTGGACGTCACGCTCGGGGAGCGGCGGCTCTCGCTGCGCAACGACCGGGGCCGGGTGACCGGGGAGATCTGCCACGAGGTGCGCAACATCACGCTCTCCCGGCGTCAGGTGGGCCTGGACGAGTGGATCGACGCCCTGGCCGCCGCCCTGGCCGACGCCGCGGCCTCGAACGCCCGCGCCCGCGAGGCCGTGGAACGCTTCCTGGCCTGACCGCCGTTGACCTGAACGCGATCGTCCACTTTCTCACCCAGTGGACGGATCACCCCGATCACGTCAGGTGTCTTCCCCCTGCCAGGCACGGTCCGTTAACTTCCGTGACTCACAGCCCCGTACGACACGCACGGGACAATCGACCGCGGAGCACCAGCGCCCGAGTGAGCCCCCAGGGACACCTTCATGACACGCGCCATCTCCCTGCACGACGTGAGCAAGGCCTACACGCGAGGCGTCCGGGTGGTGGACCGGCTCTCGCTGGACATCGCGCCCGGTGAGTTCCTGGTCCTGCTGGGACCGTCCGGCTGCGGCAAGTCCACGGTGCTCAGAATGATCGCCGGCCTGGAGGACATCGACGAGGGCGTGCTGCTCCTCGACGGCAAGCACGGCAACGACCTGCCGCCGTCCGAGCGGGACATCGCCATGGTCTTCCAGAACTTCGCCCTCTATCCGAGCATGACCGGCCGGGACAACATCGGCTTCCCGCTGCGCATCGAGGCGCCCGGCGCGGACCCCCGTCCGCGGGTGGACGCCACCGCCCGCATGCTGGGCATCGAGGACCTCCTGGACCGGTTTCCGGGCCAGTTGTCCGGCGGGGAGCGCCAGCGGGTCGCCATGGGCCGGGCCATCGCCCGGCATCCGTCGGCGTTCCTGATGGACGAGCCGCTGTCCAACCTCGACGCGAAACTGCGCAACCACCTGCGGGCGGAGATCTCCAAGCTCACCCGGGAGCTGGGCGTCACCACGGTCTACGTCACCCACGACCAGGCCGAGGCCATGTCGCTCGGTGACCGGGTCGCCGTGCTGCGCGGCGGGGTGCTCCAGCAGGTCGCCACCCCGCGCTCGGTCTACGCGCTGCCCCGCAACGTCTTCGTGGCGGCCTTCATCGGCACCCCCCGCATCAATCTGCTGCGCGGCCTGGTCCGCGCGCCGCTCGACGGGGCGATGACCCTCAGTCTCGGCAAGCAGTTCCTCCGGCTGCCCGAACCCCTGTGCCTGGACCACCAGTTGCTGCGGGTGCAGCAGGGCCGCGAGGTGATCGTCGGGCTGCGTTCGGAGGCGGTGCGGATCGCCTCGCGCGCCGAGGCCCGGCCCGGCGAGGTGCCGATCACCGGCCTGGTGGAGCACGTCGAGTTCCAGGGGCACGAGGTGCTGGTCCACTTCAACACCGGGTCGCGGCCCGCCGTCGTACCCGATCTGGAGGCTCCGCGGGCCGCCGTCCGGCCGGTCCGCCGCAGACGCCGGGAGGGAACGGTCCTGGACCGGCTGCGGGGGCGGGCGGGAGCCCTGCGGGCCGGACCGGTCCTCGCCGCGGACGACCCCGAGCCGCACGGCTCCGTCTCCCGCGGCCTTCCCTCCCAGGGCTCCGCGCCGCACGGCTCCGCGCCGCAGGGTGCCGCGGTGACCTCGCCGGACGGGCGCCTGCCCGGCGACCTCGTCGTGCGCACCACCCCCGACTTCGACCTCCGGCACGGTATGCACGTCCCGCTCCTGGTCGACCTGGCTCACCTGTTCGTGTTCGACCAGCACGGCGACCGGATCTGTCCGGCCCCGGACCGGCTGCCGGACCTGGAGGAATGAGGCCGTTGCGGCATCCTGGGCGAGTGGTGTCTGGCGCCCAAAAACTATCACCGCTAGTTTGTGTGCCGGAAGACGAAGAGTCGCCGCCCGCCCGGGAGGAAGCACGATGAAGGCACACGACGGCATGTACATCGACGGCGCCTGGCGCCCCGCCGCCGGCCAGGACGTGATCGAGGTCGTGAACCCGGCCGACGAGCAGGTCCTCGGCACGGTCCCCGCGGGTACCGCCCTGGACGTCGACACCGCCGTACGGGCCGCCCGCGCCGCCCTGCCGGGCTGGGCCGCCACCGCGCCCGCCGAGCGGGCCGCCCGGCTGGGCGCCCTGCGGGACGTCCTGGTGACCCGCGCGGAGGAGATCGCCGCGACCGTCACCGCGGAACTCGGCTCGCCCCTGGAGTTCTCGCGGGCCGTCCACGCGGGCGTCCCGGTCGCGGTCGCGGGCTCGTACGCCGACCTCGCGGCGACGTACGCCTTCGAGGAGAAGGTCGGCAACTCCACCGTCCACCACGAGCCGGTCGGCGTGGTCGGCGCGATCACCCCCTGGAACTACCCCCTCCACCAGATCGTCGCCAAGGTCGCCCCGGCCCTCGCGGCGGGTTGCACGGTCGTCCTGAAGCCCGCCGAGGACACCCCCCTCACCGCCCAGCTCTTCGCCGAGGCGGTGCACGAGGCCGGGGTCCCCGCGGGCGTCTTCAACCTCGTCACCGGCCTCGGACCGGTGGCCGGACAGGCGCTCGCCGAGCACCCGGGCGTCGACCTCGTCTCCTTCACCGGATCGACGGCCGTCGGCAGGCGGATCGGTGCCGCGGCCGGTGCCGCCGTCAAGAAAGTGGCCCTGGAGCTCGGCGGCAAGTCCGCCAACGTCATCCTGCCCGGCGCCGACCTCGCCAGGGCGGTGAAGGTCGGCGTCGCCAACGTGATGTCCAACTCCGGTCAGACGTGCAGCGCGTGGACCCGCATGCTGGTGCACACCGAGCAGTACGAGGAGGCGGTCGCGCTCGCCGCCGAGGCCGCCGCCAAGTACGGCGACCGGATCGGCCCGCTCGTCAACGCCAAGCAGCAGGAGCGGGTGCGCGGTTACATCGACAAGGGTGTGGCGGAGGGCGCGCGGCTGGTCGCCGGCGGCAGCGAGTCCCCGCGCGAACGGGGGTACTTCGTCGCTCCCACGGTCTTCGCCGACGTCACCCCGGACATGGCGATCGCGCAGGAGGAGATCTTCGGGCCGGTCCTGTCGATCCTGCGCTACGAGGACGAGGAGGAGGCGCTGCGGATCGCCAACGGCACGGTCTACGGTCTCGCGGGCGCCGTCTGGGCCGGGGACGAGGAGGAGGCGGTGGCCTTCGCCCGCCGGATGGAGACCGGCCAGGTCGACATCAACGGAGGGCGGTTCAACCCGCTGGCCCCCTTCGGCGGCTACAAGCAGTCGGGCGTCGGCCGTGAACTCGGCACGCACGGCCTGTCCGAGTACCTCCAGACCAAGTCCCTCCAGTTCTAGGCATTTCGGTCCCGGCCCGCCCGGTTCCCGTCCCGGCCCGCCCGGTTCCCGTCCCGGCCCGCCCGGTTCCCGTCCCGGTCCATCCGGTTCCGGTCCGTCCAGTTCCCGTCCGTCCAGTTCCAGGGGAGTCACCCGTCATGGCTGTCCGTGCCGCCGTCCTGCCCGCCATCGGATCCGCACTGGAGATCACCGAGATCGAGCTGCCCGAGCCCGGCCCCGGCCGGGTCCGGGTGCGGCTCGCCGCCGCCGGGGTCTGCCACTCCGACCTGTCCCTGTCCGACGGCACCATGCGGGTGCCGGTCCCCGCGGTCCTCGGCCACGAGGGCGCGGGCACGGTCGTAGCCGTCGGCGAGGGGGTGACCGGATTCTCGGCCGGCGCCGAGGTCGTCCTCAACTGGGCGCCCGCCTGCGGAAGTTGTCACGCCTGCTCACTCGGTGAGGTCTGGCTGTGCGCCAACGCCCTGAACGGCGCCGGGGACGTGTACGCCCGTACCGTGGACGGCGTCGCACTGCATCCCGGTCTCAACGTCGCCGCGTTCGCCGAGGAGACCGTGGTGCCCGAGTCCTGCCTGCTGCCGGCCCCGCCGGGCGTGCCGCTCGCCGACGCGGCCCTCCTCGGCTGCGCGGTCCTCACCGGTTACGGAGCCGTCCACCACTCGGCGCAGGTGCGGCGCGGCGAGACGGTGGCGGTGTTCGGCGCCGGGGGAGTGGGCCTCGCCGCGCTCCAGGCGGCCCGGATCGCCGGCGCCTCACGGATCATCGCCGTCGACGTCTCCCCGGCGAAGGAGGAACTGGCGCGCGCGGCGGGCGCCACCGACTACGTCGTCGCCTCCGACACCACCGCCCGCGAGATCCGCGCCCTGACCGGCCGGGCGGGCGTCGACGTCGCCGTCGAGTGCGTGGGCCGGGCCGTCACCATCCGCACCGCCTGGGAGTCCACCCGCCGCGGCGGGCGCACCACGGTCGTCGGCATCGGCGGCAAGGACCAGCAGGTCACCTTCAACGCCCTGGAGCTCTTCCACTGGGGCCGCACCCTCTCCGGCTGCGTCTACGGCAACGCGAACCCGGCGGTCGACCTGCCCGTCCTGGCCGAGCACGTCCGCGCGGGCCGCCTCGACCTGGGCGCCCTGGTCACCGAACGGATCGGCCTGGACGGCATCCCGGCGGCGTTCGAGAACATGCTGGCGGGCAAGGGCGGCCGGGCGCTGGTGGTGTTCTGAGGCCCGCGGCTCAGGACACCTGCTCCTGCTCCGGCCGTGGCGCGGCGGCCGGAGCGGCAGCGGGTGCGACGGCGGGCCGCCGCGACCGCGACCGCGACACCGCCACGCCCGCCAGGCACAGTGCCCCGCCGGCCAGCGTGAGCACGCCCGGGACCTCGCCCAGGACCAGCCAGGACATCAGGACGACCAGCGCGGGCACCGCGTACGTCGTCGCGCCCATGCGGCCCGCCGTCGTACGGGCCAGGGCGTACGCCCAGGTCGTGAAGGCGAGCGCGGTCGGGAACAGGCCCAGGTAGACCATGTTCAGCGTGGCGGACATCGGGGCCTCGCCCGCCTCCCGCACCAGCTGTCCGGCGAACGGCAGGCAGACCACCGCACCGACCAGGCACCCGAACGTCGTCACCTGGAGCGCGCTCGCCCGCTCCAGGGCCGGCTTCTGGGTCACCACCCCGCCCGCGTAGGCGATCGCGGCCAGCAGGCACAGCACCACCCCGAGGGCCGAGGAGCCGCCCCCGCCCGACATCGACAGGCCCACGGTCACCGCACCCGCGAACGACACCGCCATGCCCGCGATCAGCCGTGGCGGCAGCGCGTCGCCGAGCAGCCGCGCGCCGAGCACGGCGATCAGCAGCGGGCCGATGTTCACGACCAGCGCCGCCGTGCCCGCGTCGACCTGCTGCTCGCCCCAGTTGAGCACCACCATGTAGAACCCGAACCACAGCACCCCGGACACCGCTATCCGGCGCCAGGCCGACCGCGGCGGCAGCCCCTCCCGCCGTACGGCCCAGAGCGCACCCAGTGCGAGCACGCCCGTCAGCAGCCGTCCGAGCGCCAGCGCGCCCGGCGAGTACGCGGCGCCCGCGCTGCGGATCGAGACGAAGGCGGAGGCCCACAGCACGACGGTGATCGTGGCCGCCCCGGCGGCGAGCAGCCCCGTACGGGCAGGCGGTGAGGTGTTCATCATGCTCCTGAGAGTAGGTGGGGACGGATGGCCCGACCGGCGGATTCCGGACGGGGAGCCGGGTGCGCGGGCGCCGCTCAGCGCAGTGCCGACGCCTCGATGCCCAGCAGTTCGGACAGTGCGCGCTCGCCCGCCGCCGTCACCTTCACGGCCCGTTCGGTGCCGATGCGCACGCACCAGCCCGTGTCCAGGGCGTGCCGGCACAGGGCCGCGCCCGCGACCCCGGCGAGGTGCGGGCGGCGCTCGGTCCAGTCGAGGCAGGCGCGGGCCAGCGGCCGTCGGCCGTGCCGGTCCAGGCCGATGCCCGCGGCGGCGAACCAGTGCACACCCGCGTCCGTGAGGGCGAACCCGGTGTCCTGGAGCAGCAGCCCGCGCGCGGTCAGCGCGTCGGTGACCACGATGCCCAGCCGCCCGGCGAGATGGTCGTAGCAGGTGCGGCCGCGGGCCATCGCGGACCCGGCGCTCGACTCGCGCAGACTGCGCGGCCGCCGGGCGGCGCGGGGCGCGAGGGAGGCCGCCAGATCCTCCACCAGGTGGGCGACCCGGGCGTCGGCCAGCCGGACATAGCGGTGCCGCCCCTGCCGTTCCTCGGTGAGCAGCCCGCCCGCGACCAGGCGGCTCAGATGCTCGCTCAGCGTCGACGCGGCGACGCCCGCGTGCCGGGCCAGTTCCCCGGCGGTCCACGCGCGCCCGTCGAGCAGCGCGAGCAGACAGGAGGCCCGGGTCTCGTCGGCGATCAGCGCGGCGAACCGGGCCAGTGCCGCGGCCTGCCGGTCGGTGGTGGTCATGCGTTCCAGCATGGGACACGCACGTTTCGGCGCCCGCCGAACTGTCCGCTACACGCTCTGCCGTACCTGCGCGTACTGCTGCGCCAGGCCGTCCAGCAGGGCCGTCAGGCCGGTCTCGAAGGCCCGTTCGTCGATCTTCTCCTGCTGTTCGGCGAGGAGATGGGCCTGGCCGAGGTGGGGGTAGTCGGCCGGGTCGTAGGCGCTGGCGTCGTCCACGAAGCCGCCGGCGAACGAGCCGAGCGCGGAGCCCATGACGAAGTACCGCATCAGCGCGCCGATCGAGGTGGCCTGCGCGGGCGGCCAGCCCGCCGCGACCATCGCGCCGTAGACCGCGTCCGCGAGCCGCAGACCGGCCGGGCGGCGGCCGGGGCCGTGAGCCAGTACGGGGACGATGTTCGGGTGCGCGCGCAGGGCGGCCCGGTAGGAGACGGCCCAGTCGTGCAGGGCGGTCCGCCAGTCCCGGCCGTCCTCGAACATCGACAGGTCGACCTGGGCGCTGACCGAGTCGGCGACCGCCTCCAGGATCTCGTCCTTGGTGCGGAAGTGGTTGTAGAGGGAAGGCCCGCTCACCCCCAGTTCGGCGGCGAGGCGCCGGGTGGAGACGGCGGCCAGGCCCTCTGCGTCCACGAGCGTGCGGGCCGCCCCGACGATCCGGTCGGTGCTGAGGAGGGGCTTGCGCGGTCGGGCCATGGCGCACATAGTAGGGCTGCAACCTTAAACTAGCAGTGCTAATTTAAATGTCTGTGATGGGGAGTGACTCGGCGTGAACCTGGAGCTCAGCGAGGAGCAGACCGCGGTCCGGCGGCTCGCCCGGGACTTCGTGGAGCGCGAGGTCGCCCCGCACGCGATCGCCTGGGACCGGGCCGAGGAGGTCGACCGGGGCATCGTGAAGAAGCTCGGCGAGGTCGGCTTCCTGGGACTGACGATCGACGAGGAGTACGGCGGCTCGGGCGGCGACCATCTCGCGTACTGCCTGGTGACCGAGGAGCTCGGCCGCGGCGACTCGTCGGTGCGCGGGATCGTCTCGGTCTCGCTCGGCCTGGTCGCCAAGACCATCGCCGCCTGGGGCGACGAGGAGCAGAAGCGGCGCTGGCTGCCGGGGCTGACCTCCGGCGCGTACGTGGGCTGCTTCGGGCTGACCGAGCCCGGCACCGGCTCCGACGCCGGGAACCTCGCCACCCGCGCGGTCCGCGACGGCGACGAGTACGTCGTCAACGGCACCAAGATGTTCATCACCAACGGCACCTGGGCCGATGTCGTCCTGCTCTTCGCCCGCTCCACCGACGCCCCCGGCCACCACGGCGTCTCCGCCTTCCTGGTGCCGGCCGACGCCCCCGGCCTGACCCGGCGCCCGGTCCACGGCAAGCTCGGTCTGCGCGGCCAGGCCACCGCCGAGCTGGTGCTGGAGGACGTCCGCGTCCCCGCGTCCGCGATGCTCGGGCCGGAGGGCAAGGGCTTCGCGGTCGCCATGTCCGCGCTCGCCAAGGGCCGGATGTCGGTCGCGGCGGGCTGTGTCGGCATAGCCCAGGCGGCGCTGGACGTCGCGGTGAGGTACGCCGGTGAGCGCGAGCAGTTCGGCAGGACCATCGCCCACCACCAGCTCGTCCAGGAGCTGCTCAGCGACATCGCCGTGGACGTGGACGCCGCCCGGCTGCTGACCTGGCGCGTCGCCGACCTGATCGACCGCGGGCTGCCCTTCGCCACCGAGTCCTCCAAGGCCAAGCTGTTCGCCTCGGAGGCGGCCGTGCGCGCCGCGAACAACGCCCTCCAGGTCTTCGGCGGCTACGGCTACATCGACGAGTACCCGGCCGGCAAGCTGCTGCGCGACGCCCGGGTGATGACCCTCTACGAGGGCACCAGCCAGATCCAGAAGCTGGTCATCGGGCGGTCCCTGACCGGGGTCTCGGCCTTCTGAGTACCTGTCCGTACGTCCCTGAGTACTCCGGCGGATGTGGCGTGGGCCACGTCCGCAGATGCTCGTCGTATGACTGACGCATCCGGCAAGCAGCAGAACACGGCCGCCTTCTACGGCCAGGCCGTCGCCTCCTTCTCCCTCGCCATGGCCGCCACCGCGATCGGCATCTTCAAGCTGCACGCCGACCCCTGGGTCCGGGCCTTTCTGGGTACCGCCGTCCTTTATCTGGTCACTTCGGCCTTCACCCTGGCCAAGGTCGTCCGCGACCGGCAGGAGGCCGCGGCCCGGCCGTACAGCCCCTTCGAGAAGCTCTGAGCGGGCACACTAAGCGGGCGCTCAGCTTCGGCGGTATGGTGTAGCTCCGGTACCGAGAGGGGCGAGCGAGCGATGAGTACGGCGCAGGACACGGCCGGCGGCGAGGCCGAGGCGTGGGGCGAGGTCACCCCTGACGCGGCCCGGCGGCTGCTGGTGGCCGCCGTGGAGGCTTTCGCCGAGCGCGGCTACCACGCGACGACGACCCGTGACATCGCGGGCCGCGCGGGCATGAGCCCGGCCGCCCTCTACATCCACTACAAGACCAAGGAAGAGCTGCTCCACCGGATCAGCCGGATCGGCCACGACAAGGCGCTCGACATCCTGCGCACGGCGGCCCGGGGCGAGGGCAGTGCCACCCGGAGGCTCGCCGACGCCGTGAGCTCCTTCGTACGCTGGCACGCCGGGGGGCGCACCACCGCGCGCGTCGTGCAGTACGAACTGGACTCGCTCGGCCCGGACGCCCGTGCCGAGATCCTCGCCCTGCGCCGCCAGGTCGACGCGGAGGTGCGCGGGATCGTCGAGGAGGGGGTGGCGAGCGGCGAGTTCGACGTGCCGGACGTGCACGGGACCACCATCGCCGTGCTCTCCCTCTGCATCGACGTCGCCCGCTGGTTCAACGTCGACGGCCCGCAGACGCCCGACGAGGTCGGCGCGCTGTACGCCGACCTCGTGCTGCGGATGGTCGGGGCGAAGCAGCCGCCCGCTCAGACGTAGTACCGGGACACCGACTCCGCCACGCACACCGGCTTGTCGCCGCCCTCGCGCTCCACGATGAAGGCGACGGCGACCTGTACGCCACCGGGCACGTCGTCGACGCCGGTGATGGTCGCCGTCGCACGCAGCCGCGAGCCGACGGGTACGGGGGCGGGGAAGCGGACCTTGTTGGTGCCGTAGTTGACGCCCATCTTCACGCCCTCGACCGAGATCAGCTGAGGGCCGAACAGCGGCAGCAGCGACAGGGTCAGATACCCGTGGGCGATGGTGGTCCCGAAGGGGCCCGTGGCCGCCTTCTGCGGGTCGACGTGGATCCACTGGTGGTCGCCCGTGGCCTCGGCGAACAGGTCGATCCGCTTCTGGTCGACCTCCAGCCAGTCGGTGTACCCCAGCTGCTCGCCCACCGCAGCCTTCAGCTCGTCGGCTGACGTGAAGATCCTCGGCTCTGCCATGTCCCGGCCTCTCGCATCACGGATGTCCCGTTGAGGTGTTCCCGCTTATGTCTAAGCAACTGCTTAGCATGGTCGGGTCCCGGGCGGCTGTCAACGGACCACCGGGGTGTCGGGTTTGGGTAGGCTCCGAGGAGTGCCCCAGATTCCCGAGAAGATCCACGAGCTCACGGTCGGCCAGCTCGCCGCCCGTAGCGGCGCCGCCGTCTCGGCGCTGCACTTCTACGAGTCCAAGGGGCTGATCAGCAGTCGCCGGACCGCGGGCAACCAGCGTCGCTACACCCGCGACGCCCTGCGCCGGGTGGCCTTCGTGCGGGCCGCCCAGCGGGTGGGCATCCCGCTGGCCACGATCCGCGAGGCCCTCGCCCAGCTCCCCGAGGAGCGCACGCCGACCCGAGAGGACTGGGCGCGGCTCTCCGAGACCTGGCGGGCCGAACTGGACGAGCGGATCAAGCAGCTGAACCGGCTGCGCGACCATCTCACCGACTGCATCGGCTGCGGCTGTCTGTCCCTGGAGTCCTGTGTCCTGTCCAACCCGGACGACGTGTTCGGTGAACGGCAGACGGGTTCGCGCCTGATGGTGGAACGCCCGTCCCGGGAGGCCGCCCGGGAGGCGGCTCAGGAGCCGAAGGCCTGCTCCTGAGCCGCCCCCCGGCCGTGGCTCACTCGTACTCCGTGCCGCCCTTGCGGGTCAGATAGGCCGGGCTCACCGCCTTGGCGATCGCCCGCCCGCCGGTCACCGGGCTGTACCGCTCGGTGGCCGGCCGGATCACCACGCCCTCCCGCAGGTGCAGTTCCCGCCCCGACACGCTCTCGCGCCCGGTCGCGACCTCCAGCACCCGCCCGACGTCGTACGGCCCCTCGAACAGCCGTGGCACCAACGGCAGCTCCCCGGCCAGCAGTCCGGCCGCGTCCAGCCAGACCAGTGTGCCGTCGATCTCCGCGGACACGTCGAACACGGCGTATCCCAGGCTCTCCCGGCGGCCGTCGGCGCCGTACGTCAGATCCTGCACGCCCGCCCCGTACACCTCGCCGAAGATCCCCACACGGCGCGCCCCGAGCCGTCCGGCGAGCCGGGCCGCCGCCTCGGCGACGCCGTGGGCGCGCACGGCCCGCCAGTACAGGTTGCGCGGATCCTCCTTCAGGGCCAGCGACTTGGCGCCGAAGCCCTTGGAGGAGACATAGGTGCGGTCCTCCTCGGCGTGGTAGGTCAGCAGGCAGGCCGAGCCGTGCAGCTTCTCCGTCAGGACCACCGGCTCGCCCGGCGCGAACACGTCCGGGTAGCGCTGGATGTTCTCGATGTCCACCCAGGGCATCAGTTCGGGGGCGGACTCGACCTCCCCGCTCATCGTCGGCGGGACCGGCGGCACCCACTGGACGACGCCGAGCCGCTCGGCGAAGTCGGTGCGGTCGGCCGCGGCGCGCGCCAGGTCGACGTCCCCCAGCGCGCGCGGCCGGCAGACGAGGCCCTGCGACAGCTCGCCGCGCAGCCGCACCGCCCGGACCCGGTCGTGGTTGCCGCCCGCGAGCCGGCCGGTCAGCCCCAGCTCCTCGATCAGCGCGGCCGGAAGGACGGACTGCTCGGGGATGTAGACGGCCGCGTCGCCGGTGCGGTAGGCGCCCTTGGCGACAACGGCCCGGTACAGGCCCACCTGGGCCAGTTCGAGAGCGTCGGCGTTCGGGTGCGGGTGGACGGTCAGCACTTCGGCGGTGACGCGCAGCGTCGACACGATGGCTCCTCGGGCCTCCGGGGCGCCCCTGACGGGCCCCCTCGCCCCCCAACTCTCCGCGCGGGAAAGCGCTGGAGCGACCCGATTAGCAGCTGCTAGCCTCCCGGCCCCCGCCTGCGACCGGCGCGGCGGCGCAGGACGGGACGGAGCGGGACAGAACGGCGCGGAGCGCGACCACGTAGGGGACATGAGGGGGGTGCGGCATCCCCGGCGCACCCCCGGCGTGCTCTCAGGCCGACATCAGCATCGCCCGGCCCCGCCTGGCGAAGGCCAGGGCCTCGGGTGTGAGGACGGGCCGCGGGACGAGTATGCCGCAGTCCGCGCAGACCGGGCCCGACGACGGTTCGTGGTCCAGGTCGTACTTCCAGAACAGGCGCTCCCCGTCGCACACCGGGCAGGCCGAGCCCGGCGCGCGCTCCAGCGCGGCGATCAGACTGCGCAGTACCTCACCGAGCGGCGCACGCGGGTGCAGCCGGGGGTTGTCGCACCAGGCGACACCGAATCCGCCCCAGGTCAGCCGGTGCCAGTCGTCCACGCTGCCCGGCCTGCGCAGCCCGTCGTGCTTCTCCTTCCTGCGGCGTTCGGCGAACCCGCCCTCGTAGTCGAGCCACACCGCCCGTGCCTCCTCCAGCTCGTCCAACGCGGCCACGAGCCGCGCAGGATCGGGCGAGCGGTCCTCGGGGCCGAACCCCGACCGGGAGCACAGGTGGTCCCAGGTCGCCCTGTGCCCGTACGGAGCGAACCGCTCAAGGCACTTGCGCAGCGAGTAGCGCCGCAGCGCCAGATCGCAGCGCGGATCGCGCACCTGTCTCGCCAGACTCCGGAAACCGGCCATCGCCTTGCACCTCCGTCACATCTGCACCTGTACTTCGGTCACTTCGGCGTCGTCGTGCGGACGTCGCCGAATAGACGTGTCGACACCCGAATCGGCTCCATCCGATTTCCGATCGCCTCCCATAAGCCGGAGCGACGACTCGAAAAAGTGACGCATGTTCATCTTCAATCCCGGGGATACCGGCGGTAACCTCCGGCCAATCCCCGTCCTTAGGAGCTGCCATGCCTGGGCGCACCCCACGCGCACCTCTCGACAGACTGAGAACTCCCCGCAGATTTCCCGGGTTCCTGAAGACGGCATCCGTATGCGTCCTCATTGCCGGACTTTTGTCACCGCTTTCCCAGATGGCGGTCGCCGCCGAGACCGCCACCGTCACCGACTACTGCGGCGGACAGTGCTCCGACATCCTGCCGCCGGGCGAGAACGGCAACGCCACCCTCGCGCAGATCCTCCTCAACCAGGCTTTCGGCACCCAGCCTTCGCACGCCGAGGACCAGCTCGGCCCCTACGCCAACCTGGCCAAGGGCTACTCGGCGCTGACCACCGACAAGATCAACACGTTCTTCAACGACGCGTCGTTCGGTGTCGCCTCCGGGCAGGTCGCCTCCACCGAGAGCCCCGCGGGCCGCACCGACGTGACGATCGTGCGCGACAAGAAGACGGGCGTACCGCACATCACGGGCACCACCCGCTACGGCACGGAGTTCGGTGCCGGCTACGCCGCGGCCGAGGACCGGCTGTGGCTGATGGACGTCTTCCGCCATGTCGGACGCGGCCAGCTCACCACGTTCGCGGGCGGCGCGGCCTCCAACCAGGGCCTGGAGCAGGAGTTCTACCGCAACGCGCCGTACACCGAGGCCGACCTCCAGGCCCAGATCGACAACGCCGTCGCCCACAACGGCACCCGTGGCCAGCAGGCCCTCGCCGACGCCAACGCCTACCTGGCGGGCATCAACTCCTACATCGACGCCTCCGACAGCGGCCGCTACTTCCCCGGCGAGTACGTCCTGACCGGCCACAAGGACTCCATCACCAACGCCGGCACCATCGACCACTTCAAGATCACCGACCTGGTGGCGCTGGCCTCCGTGATCGGCTCGCTGTTCGGCTCCGGCGGGGGCGGCGAGGTCAACAACGCCGTCTCCCTGCTCGCCGCCCAGGCCAAGTACGGGGTGGCCGACGGTACCGCGCTCTGGGAGTCCTTCCGTGAGCGCAACGACGCCGAGGCGGCCCTCACCGTCCACGACGGCGAGAGCTTCCCCTATGCCGCCAAGCCCGACGACCCGCAGGGCGAGGCCCTGCCCGACACCGGCACGGTGACCCAGGAACCGCTGGTGTACGACCGTACGGGCAGCGCGGCGACCGCCACGGCGGCGACCACCGCCACCACCGCGGCGGCCACCGCGCTCGGCTCGGCCAGACGCGGGATGTCCAACGCCCTCGTGGTCAGCGGCAGATCCACCGCCAGCGGCCACCCGATCGCCGTGTTCGGGCCGCAGACCGGCTATTTCGCGCCACAGCTGTTGATGCTCCAGGAGATCCAGGGACCCGGCATCAGCGCCCGCGGCGCCTCCTTCGCGGGCCTGAGCATGTACGTCGAACTGGGCCGCGGCCAGGACTACGCGTGGAGCGCCACGACGTCCGGCCAGGACATCATCGACACCTACGCCGTCGAACTGTGCCAGGACGACTACCACTACCTCTACCACGGCACCTGCACGGCGATGGAGAAGGTCGAGCAGAAGAACGCCTGGAAGCCGACGACCGCCGACGGCACCGCGGCCGGCTCCTACACGATGCGGGTCTACCGCACGAAGTACGGCCCCGTGGAGTACCGGGCGACCGTCGGCGGCAAGAAGGTCGCCTACACCACCCTGCGCTCCTCCTACCTGCACGAGGCCGACTCGATCATCGGCTTCCAGATGCTCAACGACCCCGACTACGTCAACGGCCCGGCCGCCTTCCAGGCCGCGGCACAGCACATCAACTACACCTTCAACTGGTTCTACGCCGACTCCACGCACACCGCGTACTACAACAGCGGCGACAACCCGGTGCGCGCGAGCGGCGTCGACGCCGAGTTCCCGGTGTGGGCACAGGCGGCCTACGAGTGGCGCAACTGGGACCCGGCGACCAACACCGCCGACTACACCCCCGCCTCCGCCCACCCCAACTCCGTCGACCAGGACTACTACATCTCCTGGAACAACAAGCAGGCCAAGGACTACACGACCGCTTCCTGGGGCGACGGCTCGGTGCACCGCGGCAACCTGCTGGACGACCGGGTGAAGAAGCTCGTCGCGGCCGGCGGGGTGACCCGGGTCGCCCTCGTCAAGGCGATGGCGGACGCGGCCCTCGCCGACCTGCGGGCCGAGGACGTGCTGCCGGACCTGCTCAGGGTGGTCAACAGCTCCACGGTGACCGACACCACGGCCGCCGCGGCGGTCACCAAGCTCCAGACCTGGCTGACCGCCGGCGCCAAGCGCACGGAGACCTCCTCGGGCTCCAAGACGTACGCCGACGCCGACGCGATCCGCATCCTGGACGCCTGGTGGCCGCTGCTGGTCAAGGCCGAGTTCGAACCCGGCCTGGGCACCCCGCTCTACACCGCCCTGACCGCCAACCTGCCCATCGACGAGACCCCGTCGGCCGCGCACGGCCCGACCGGCTCGCACGCCGGAAGCTCCTTCCAGTACGGCTGGTGGAGCTATGTCGACAAGGACGTCCGGGCGGTGCTCGGCGACACCGTGGCGGGCCCGCTCGCGCAAAAGTACTGCGGCGGCGGCAGCCTGACCTCCTGCCGGGACATCCTCATCGGCACCCTGAAGCAGGCGGCCGCCATGACCGCGGCCCAGGTCTACCCCGGCGACGACCTGTGCGCCGCGGGCAACCAGTGGTGCGCGGACTCGATCGTCCAGCGCACCCTCGGCGGTATCAAGCACGGCAACATCAGCTGGCAGAACCGGCCCACCTACCAGCAGGTGGTGGAGTTCACCTCGCACCGGTGACGCCCTGAGCGGCGGCGGGCCGGTTCAGCGGATACGGCCCGCCGCCAGCACCACCCGCGCCAGCTCCGGGTGCACGATGTCGCTGTGCGCACCGCTCGGCGGGCCGCCCCGGCAGACCACCGCCGAGGCGTCGACGTTGACGCATCCGGACCCGGGCAGCGGACCGGCCAGCGCCTCGGCGAGCGTCAGCGCCCGCGTGCCCGGCACCGCCTGCACCCCGTCGTGGCCCATCGCCCCCCACTTGTCGCCCAGCAGCCCGCCCAGGCCGAAGCCCTCGACGACGCCCTGCGCGTCGCCCGCCATCCGGGAGGCCAGCGGGTACAGCGTGCCCAGCGCCGTGTCGTGGCCGGAGTGGCAGCACACCAGGGGTCCGTCGACGCGCTGGTTCTGGCCCTGCAGCACACCGCCCGCACGCGGGTCGTGGGGGAGCCGGGCGGCGAACGCGTAGTGCGAGAAGGCCCCTTGCAGCAGGGTCACGGACTTCACCGTGCGCACGCCCTCGGGCAGCCCGCGCAGGGCGAACGACACCAGCCGCCCGCCGAAGCTGTGCCCGACCAGATGCACCCGCATCTGCGGTGCCGCGTCCGCCAGTTGCCCCAGGAACCGGCCGAGCCCGCGCTCGCCCACCGTCCCGGCCCGCCGCTTCATCGCGTAGTACGTGCCCTGCCGCAGCAGTTCGAGCGCCCCGTCCCACGGGTCGGGCATCGTGAACTGCGCCAGGGCGTCCGGGGATTCGAGGCCGGCCAGGGCCTGCGCGAACGTCTCGCACATCGCGGCCGCGGACCCGGTGAACATCTCCGGCTCGTCCTGCGGCACCCCCTCCGCCAGTGTGTCCGCGGCGAAGAGCGCCTGCGGTCCGGGCGGCACCACCTCCACCAGCAGCTGCACCAGCCGCCCGAACTCCGCCAGTTCGGCCTCTTCGCGCGGCCGCTGCTCCAGCAGCCGCGCGAGCTGCTCCACCAGGATCCCCCGGCCCGGGAAGGTCTCCAGCAGCGCGTGCCGGGTGTCCTTGTCGAGCACCGGACGCCGGGGCACCTCGGCCGCCGCCGAGCGCGGGAAGTCCGGGATCGGCTCGTCGCAGAACCGCATCGACGGCCACACCACCCCCACGTACCCGATCCGGGCCGACGGCGCGAGCCGCGGGAACGGGGCGAAGAAGCTGCTGTACAGCCGGGTCGCGCCCGAGCGGTCGTTGTTCCAGCCGTGCGCGAACACCACCAGGTCGCGCACCCCGCGCCGGGGCGCCTCGGCCAGCAGCCGGTCCCGCTCCGGACCGGACACGTCACCGTCCGCGTCGAAGGTCAGCTCCCAGTACGGCGTCACACTCATCGCCGGATCTGCCATCACGGACCCCTTCGTCCCCCGTGCCGGTGCGCTCTGGGCGCATGGTCCTGCCAACGGGGGACATTGGCCATACGTCACGGCTCATCCGTAGGACAGATACTTCTCCCGCACCCGCCGGAACGCCGCCAGCTCCTCGTGCCAGCCCGCCACCACCGCGTCGGTGTCCGCGCCCGCGTCGATCGCGGTGCGCACCCGGTCGGAGCCGGTCAGCTTGTCGATCCAGTGGTCGGACCGCCAGGCGAAGCCGTCCCAGACCCGCCGGGCGGTCACCAGCAGCGCGATCCCGGTGCGCACCGGGTCGTACCCGCCCCGGTCGTGCACATGGATCTGCACGCCCCCGACCGTCTTGCCCTGGAACTTGGAGAAGGTGGGCGCGAAGTACGCCTCACGGAAGCGCACGCCCGGCAGGCGCAGCGCGTTCACGGCGGCGGCCCACCGCCCGTCGATCCCCTCGGCGCCCAGCAGTTCGAAGGGCCGGGTGGTGCCGCGCCCCTCCGAGAGGTTCGTGCCCTCGAAGAGACAGGTGCCCGCGTACGCCAGCGCGGTGTCGGGCGTCGGCATGTTCGGGCTCGGCGGCACCCAGGGCAGCCCGGACGCGTCGTACCACTGCGATCGCTTCCAGTCGCTCATCAGCACGGTGTCCAGGGTGACCGGCGCGGTCAGGAACTCGGCGTTGAACAGCCGCGCCAGCTCCGCGACCGTCATGCCGTGCGCCTGCGCGATCGGCTGCCGGCCGACGAACGTCGCGAACTCCTTGTGCAGCACCGGCCCCAGCGCCGCCCGCCCGGTCAGCGGATTGGGCCGGTCCAGCACCATGAACCGCTTGCCCGCGAGCTGCGCGGCCTCCATGCAGTCGTACAGGGTCCAGATGTACGTGTAGAAGCGGGCGCCCGCGTCCTGGATGTCGAAGACGACCGTGTCGACGCCGGAGGCGGTGAACACGGCCGCCAGCGGCCGGCCGCTCTTGAGGTAGGTGTCGTACACCGGCAGCCCGGTCGCCGGGTCGTCGTAGCGGCCCTCGGACCCGCCCGCCTGCGCCGTGCCGCGGAAGCCGTGCTCGGGTCCGAACACGGCACGCAGGTTCACCCGTTCGTCGGCATGCATCACGTCCACGATGTGCCGGGCGTCCCGGGTGACGCCGGTCGGGTTGGTGACGATGCCGACCCGCTGCCCCTTCAGCCGTGCGTAGCCGTCCGCGGCGAGCCGCTCGAAGCCGGTGCGCAGTTTTTCTCGGGGCGACTTTGTGACAGTGGCGGGGGTCAGAGATGCTGTGGCCGCCGTGGACACTGTGGCCGCCGTGGCCGCGGCGAGTACGGTGCGTCTGGAGAGGCGCATGCGGATCCTCCGTGGGGGTGACGTGACGGGCCGTCCGGTGCGGATCGTGCGGGCGGCGGACGCCGCACCCGGCAACGCCGCCGCTCCCAGCGTGCGGCAACGGCCCTTCCTCTGGCACATACCGACCGGTTAGTCTGGTGTCGCAGAGCCGATTCTCGTCGTGTCGAAGGAGACCGATGGTGGAAGCCGTGCAGGATGCCGGAGTGGTCGTCACCGGAGCGGGGGGCGGGATCGGGGCCGCGCTGGCCCGCCGCTTCGCCGCCGAGGGGGCCCGGGTCGTCGTCAACGACCTGGACGCGGACAAGGCGCGGGCCGTGGCCGACGAGATCGGCGGCATCGCGATCCCCGGCGACGCCTCCGCGATCGTCGCCGACGCCCGGGACGCGCTCGGCGGCACCGTCGACGTCTACTGCGCCAACGCCGGGGTCGGCTCCGGCGGTTCGGAGGCGGCGGGCGAACCGGTGTGGGCCCTGGCCTGGGACGTCAACGTGATGGCCCACGTCCGCGCGGCCGAGGCGCTGATCCCCGGCTGGCTGGAGCGCGGCCGCGGGCGCTTCGTCTCCACCGTCTCCGCCGCCGGACTGCTCACCATGATCGGCGCCGCACCGTACAGCGTGACCAAGCACGGCGCGTACGCCTTCGCCGAGTGGCTGTCGCTCACCTACCGCCACCGCGGGATCAAGGTGCACGCCATCTGCCCCCAGGGGGTGCGCACCGACATGCTGGCCGCCACCGGCAGCGCGGGCGACCTGGTCCTCCAGCCGACCGCGATCGAGCCGCAGGCCGTCGCGGACGCCCTCTTCAAGGGCATCGAGGAGGACCGCTTCCTGATCCTCCCGCACCCCGAGGTCGCCGCCTACTACCAGGGCCGGGCCGGTGATCCGGACCGCTGGCTGACCACCATGAACCACATCCAGCAGAAGTGGGAGGCCGGACAGTGACCGCCTCCCGCTACGCCGGCAAGCCCTGGGTCGCCCTCCTCAACGACGCCCAGCGCGCCCCCGTCCACCCGGCCGACTCCCTGGTGCACGCCCTGCACCGGGCCGCCGACGAGACACCCGGACGGGACTTCCTCGCCTACTTCGACGGCCGGCTCACCTACCGCGAGGCCGACGAGCTCAGCGACTCCGTCGCCGGCCATCTGGCCTCCCGCGGCCTGGAACGCGGCGACCGGGTGGCCGTCCTGCTCCAGAACTCCCCGCAGTTCGTGATCGCGGTGCTCGGCGCGTGGAAGGCGGGCGCGACCGTCGTACCCGTCAACCCCATGTACAAGTCCGGCGAGGTCGCGCACGTCCTGCGGGACGCCGAGGTGACCGCGCTGATCTGCGCCGACCGGGCCTGGGAGGGGTACCTGCGCGAGACGGCCGCCGGCTCCCCGGTGCGGATCGTGCTCACCGCCTGCGAGCTGGACTTCCAGACCCGCGGCGACACCCGCGTGCTGACCTTCGAACGGGCGGCGCAGGCCCCGGACGCAGACGACCTCACCACCGTCGCCCGGCAGGGCCACAAGGCCCCCGAGGGCCGCGAGCCCGGCCCCGACGACATCGCGCTGATCAGCTACACCTCGGGCACCAGCGGCACCCCCAAGGGCGCCACCAACACGCACGGCAACATCATGTACAACGCCGAGCGCCAGCGCACCGGCCTGGACCTGCCCGGGGTGCCCGTCTACTACGCGCTGGCGCCCCTGTTCCACATCACCGGGATGGTCTGCCAGCTCGGCGCCTGCCTGGACAGCGCGGGCACCCTGGTGCTGACCTACCGCTTCGAGCCGGGCGTCGTGCTGGACGCGTTCGCCGAGCACCGGCCGCACTACACCGTCGGCCCGTCGACCGCCTTCATGGCGCTGGCCGCCCACCCGGCCGCCACCCCGGACCACTTCTCCTCCTTCGCGCAGATCTCCTCCGGCGGCGCCCCGCTGCCGCCCGCCCTGGTGGAGAAGTTCCGGGCCGGCTTCGGACCGTACATCCGCAACGGCTACGGGCTCACCGAGTGCACCGCGCCCTGCGCCTCCGTGCCGCCCGGCCTGGAGGCGCCCGTCGACCCGGTCTCCGGCACGCTGGCCGTCGGGGTGCCGGGCCCCGACACGGTCGTACGCATCCTCGACGACACCGGCGCCGAGGTGGCCTTCGGCGAGCAGGGCGAGATCGTCGTACGCGGACCGCAGGTCGTTCCCGGCTACTGGCGGCGCCCCGAGGCCACCGCCGAGACCTTCCCCGACGGCGAGCTGCGCACCGGCGACATCGGGTTCATGGACGAACAGGGCTGGCTGTACGTCGTCGACCGCAAGAAGGACATGATCAACGCGTCCGGCTTCAAGGTGTGGCCGCGCGAGGTCGAGGACGTCCTGTACACGCACCCCGCGGTGCGCGAGGCGGCCGTCGTCGGGGTGCCCGACGGCTACCGCGGGGAGACGGTGAAGGCGTACATCAGCCTGCGGCCCGGTGCCGACGCGGATGCGGATACGCTCACCGCCTACTGCAAGGACAGACTGGCGGCCTACAAGTATCCGCGCCAGGTGGAGATCCTGCCCGAACTGCCCAAGACGGCGAGTGGGAAGATCCTCCGTCGGGAACTGCGTTCCCGCGACGCGCACGACGGCAAGTAGACGCGCACGACAGTCAGTGGACGACAGCCGGTGAAGGCCCGCCGACGAGGCAGGGCCGACAAGGCATAGAGGAAGGCAGGTGGCGGCAGTGCCCAGGACGACGGACGGCGACGGGCCCCCCGTACCGCAGCGGCTGCTCGCCGCCGCCACCCGGCTCTTCGCCGAGCAGGGGTACGACCGCACCTCGGTCCAGGAGATCGTCGAGGCGGCCGGCGTCACCAAGGGGGCGCTCTACCACTACTTCGGCTCCAAGGACGACCTGCTGCACGAGGTGTACGCGCGCGTGCTGCGGGTCCAGCAGGAGCGGCTCGACGCCTTCGCCGACGCCGACGAGCCGATCGAGAAGCGGCTGCGGGGCGCCGCGGCGGACGTCGTCGTCACGACGATCGAGAACCTCGACGACGCGTCGATCTTCTTCCGCTCGATGCACCACCTCAGCCCCGAGAAGAACAAGCAGGTGCGCGCCGAGCGGCGGCGGTACCACGAACGCTTCCGCGCGCTCGTCGAGGAGGGCCAGGCCGCCGGGGTGTTCTCCACCGCGACCCCGGCCGACCTGGTCGTGGACTACCACTTCGGCTCGATCCACCACCTGTCGACCTGGTACCGCCCCGACGGCCCGATGCGTCCCCAGGAGCTCGCCGACCACCTGGCCGATCTGCTGCTGCGGGCGCTGCGCCCCTGACGCGAACCACGGAAGGCCCCGGCGACACCGCCGGGGCCTTCCGTGCTGTGCGGGGCTGCTACAGGTACTTCTTCAGCTCCCGGCGGGCCAGCGACCGCTGGTGCACCTCGTCCGGGCCGTCGGCGATCATCAGCGTGCGCGCCGCCGCGTACAGCTCGGCCAGCGGGAAGTCCTGGCTGACACCGCCCGCGCCGTACAGCTGGATCGCCCGGTCGATGATGCCGACCACCGCGCGAGGCGTGGCGATCTTGATGGACTGGATCTCCGTGTGGGCGCCCCGGTTGCCGACCGTGTCCATCAGCCAGGCCGTCTTCAGCACCAGCAGCCGCAGCTGCTCCACCTGCACGCGCGCGTCCGCGATCCAGTTGTGGACCACACCCTGCTGGGCCAGCGCCTTGCCGAAGGCGGTGCGCTGGACGGCCCGGCGGCACATCAGCTCGATCGCCCGCTCCGCCATGCCGATCAGCCGCATGCAGTGGTGGATCCGGCCGGGGCCCAGCCGGGCCTGCGCGATGGCGAAACCGCCGCCCTCCTCGCCGACCAGGTTCGACACCGGCACGCGCGCGTGGTCGAAGACCACCTCGGCGTGACCGCCGTGCGAGTGGTCCTCGTACCCGAAGACCTGCATGGCGCGCTTCACGGTGACACCCGGGGTGTCGCGCGGGACCAGCACCATCGACTGCTGGCGCCGGATGTCCGCGCCGTCCGGGTCGGTCTTGCCCATCACGATGAAGATCTTGCAGTCCGGGTTCATCGCCCCGGAGATGTACCACTTGCGGCCGGTGACGACGTACTCGTCGCCGTCCCGCTCGATGCGGGTGGTGATGTTGGTGGCGTCCGAGGAGGCCACCTCCGGCTCGGTCATCGCGAACGCCGAGCGGATCTCACCGGCGAGCAGCGGCTCCAGCCACTGCTTCCTCTGCCGCTCGTCGCCGAACTGCGCGAGCACCTCCATGTTGCCGGTGTCCGGCGCGGCGCAGTTCAGCGCGGTCGGCGCCAGGTGCGGCGAGCGGCCGGTGATCTCGGCGAGCGGCGCGTACTGGAGGTTGGTCAGGCCGGCGCCGTACTCGGCGTCGGGCAGGAACAGGTTCCACAGCCCCTGCCTGCGCGCCTCGGCCTTCAGCTCCGCCACCACGGCCGGGGTGTCCCACGGCGAGGCGAGTGCGGCCCGCTGCTCCTCGGCGACGGCCTCGGCCGGGTAGACGTGCTCGTCCATGAAGGCCAGGAGCCTGGCGCGCAGTTCCTCGGTGCGTGCGTCGAACGCGAAGTCCATGATGGATCAGCCCTCCTGGAGACCGTCGTGCAGCGTGGTCAGGCCGTGCTCGATGAAGACCGGGACGAGTTCGCCGATGCGGTCGAAGCCGCGGCCGACGGTCTGGCCCAGCGTGTAGCGGTAGTGGATGCCCTCCAGGATCACCGCGAGCTTGAACCAGGCGAACGCGGTGTACCAGGAGACGGCCGAGACGTCGCGGCCCGACCGGGCGGCGTACCGCTCGATCAGCTCGGCGGGCGCCGGGTGGCCCGCGGCCTCGGCGGTGGTGGAGACGGGCGAGTGCGGCAGACCGAGCCGCATGCTGTACATCACCAGCAGGCCCAGGTCGGTCAGCGGGTCGCCGAGCGTCGACATCTCCCAGTCGAGGACGGCCCTGATCGTGTCGTCCTCGCCGATCAGGACGTTGTCGAGCCGGTAGTCGCCGTGCACGACGGCCGGCGCGGGGGAGCGCGGCAGCTCGCGGCCGAGAGCCGCGTGCAGCTCGTCGATGCCCGCCAGGTCGCGGCTGCGGGAGGCGTCGAGCTGCTTGCCCCAGCGCCGCAGCTGCCGGTCCAGGAAGCCCTCGGGGCGGCCGAAGTCCGCCAGGCCCACCTCGGCCGGGTCGACCGCGTGCAGCTCGACGAGGGTGTCGACCAGCGACAGCACGGCGTTGCGGGTGCGCTCGGCGCCGAGCGGGGCGAGCTGGTCGGCGGTGCGGTACGGGGTGCCCGCCACGAACTCCATGACGTAGAAGGGCGATCCGAGTACGTCCTCGTCCTCGCACAGCAGCACCGGACGCGGCACCGGCACCGCGGTCGGGTGCAGCGCGCTGATCACGCGGTGCTCGCGTCGCATGTCGTGCGCGGTGGCCAGGACATGGCCGAGCGGGGGACGCCGTACGACCCACTTCGACTCGCCGTCCGCGACCTCGTACGTCAGGTTCGACCGACCGCCCTCGATCAGCCGGCCGGTCAGGGGGCCGCGCACCAGACCGGGCCGCTCGCGGTCGAGCAGGTCGCGCAGCCGGTCGAGATCGAGTCCGGGCGGGTGGTCGGGGCTCATACATCGCTCCTACGGGCGCGTGAACGGGACCCGACTTATGATGCCGACCGGTCGGTATGTAGTCCAGTGGATGCGCCGAAGGTGATCTGAGCCACCCTAGGCCGAGAGCCCCCTGCGGCGGACCACGGGGAGCCGCCGGGGGTGGCTTTTCGGCCGCCGGCAGGACGTTGCCGGGCCACAGCCAGACTGCCACGCGAACGCCGCCCATCGGGTCATCCGGCTTGCGTGGCGTCCGGGGCGGCCCGAGGGTCGGTCCCATGAAGGGCATCAGCTACAGCCGGTACGGCGGTCCCGAGGTCATGACGTACGGGGAGGTGCGCGACCCCAAGCCCGGGCCCGACACGGTCCTGGTCAAGGTACGTGCGGTGGGCGTCAACCCGGTCGACTGGAAGTGCCGCGAGGGCCACCTCGACGGGATCCTCGACACCGTCTTCCCGGTGATCCCCGGCTGGGACGTCTCGGGCGTGGTCGTACGACCCGGAGCGGCCGTCACGGAGTTCCTGGTCGGCGACGAGGTCATGGGGTACGTACGGGAGGACTTCCTCTCCCGCGGCACCCTCGCCGAGTACGTGGCCGCCCCGGTGCGCACCCTGGCCCGCAAGCCCCGCAACCTCTCCTTCGAGGAGGCCGCCGGCCTGCCGCTGGCCGGGCTCACCGCCTTCCAGGTGCTGACGAAGGCGCTGGAGGTGAAGCACGGCGAGACCCTCCTGGTGCACGCGGCGGCGGGCGGAGTCGGCTCGCTCGCGGTCCAGCTGGGCCGCCATCTGGGGGCGCGGGTGATCGGTACGGCGAGCGAGGCCAACCACGACTTCGTACGCGGGCTGGGCGGCGAACCGGTCGCGTACGGCGAGGGCCTGGCCCAACGGGTACGCGCCCTGGTGCCCGACGGCCTGGACGCGGTCTTCGACACCGTCGGCGGTGACACGACCCGTACCTCCGCGAACCTGCTGGCTCCCGAGGGCCGGCTGGCCTCGATCGCCGACCCGGACGTCGCCGGCTACGGCGGCCGCTACTGCTTCACGCGCCCCGACGCCGAGGACCTGCGGCAGCTCGCGGAACTGGCCGAACAGGGCGTCGTCTCGGTGCATGTCTCGCGGACGTTCCCGCTGGCGCAGGCGGAGCAGGCGTACCGGCTCAACCAGGAGGGCCGGACCCGAGGCAAGATCGTGGTGACGGTGGACCAGGAGCCGGCGGAGGCCTGAGCCGCGCCACGCCCGACCGTCCTGCCGGCATGTGCAGGCCCTAGACGATCAGTGCCGCGGCGCACACGGCCATCGCGACCATGCACAGGACCGCCGCCGTGGCGTGCCGTGGGGCGAGCGTCCTGGGGCGGTGGCTCGCCAGGGCGCGGATGCGCCGGTGGGCGACGGACAGGAACGCCAGCCAGAGGACACAGCACAGGATGCAGACGGTGATCGCGGCGGCGCTCCGGCCCTGGTGCAGGGCGGCCTTGACGGCGAGCACGGTCGCGACGGTGCTGGCCAGCGTCGTACGCCGCCAGGCCAGCCGGGTGCGCTCGGGCTGGAGCCCGGGATCGCGCTCCGGGCGGCGGACCGGGGCAGGTGGCGGCGGGGCGCCGGTCATCCGTCCCAGCCGACCAGGACGACGATCACCATCGCGACGGCCACCACCGCGACGAGGGCGGCGAGCAGGGCCGGGAAGCGGGAGACGGGCAGGTCCTCGCCCCGGCGCATCGCCTGCTCGCACCGCACCCAGTGGTTGACCGCGCGCAGCGAGCACAGCACGCCCGCCGCGAGCAGCGCCAGCGCGAGCCCGACCCGCCAGGCCCAGCGCAGGTCCGGCAGGAACTGGTCGACCGCGAAACCGCCGCCGATCAGTGCCAGGGAGGTGCGCAGCCAGGCCAGGAACGTGCGCTCGTTGGCCAGCGAGAACCGGTAGTCGGGCGTACCGCCCTCCTCGCGGATCTGCTGGGGTGCGAACCACAGGCGGACGTTGCGCACGAACTCGATCACGCCAAGGACACTACCCGGGGCCGCCGGTCAGCCGTCGGCACGGTACGCCCTGAGCCGCTCGTACGCCGCCAGCCCGTCCGGCACCCACTCCCAGCTGTCCAGGCGCGCCTCGACCTCCTCCTCGGGCAGGAAGTCGTACCAGGCCACCTCCTCCACCTGGGGCTGCACCGGCAGTTCGCAGCGGACCTCGTAGACGGCCGACCACCAGCTGTGGCCGGAGCCGTCGGTGTACAGGAACTTGAAGCGGAACTCGGGGCGGGGCAGTCCGCTCACCCCCAGCTCCTCCTCGGCCTCGCGCAGGGCGGCGTCGTCGTACGCCTCGCCGGTGCCGACGACCCCGCCGACGAACATGTCGTAGAAAGAGGGGAAGACCAGCTTGGTCGGGGTGCGGCGATGGACGAAGAGACGGCCGGTCGCGTCGCGGGCCTGGACGAAGACGCAGCGGTGGCGCAGGCCCTGAGCGTAGGCCTCGCCGCGCGGGGACTGTCCCACGACCCGGTCGTTCTCGTCGACGATGTCGAGGATTTCGTCAGCAGCGCTCATGGGCCCATCCAAGCAGGGGCCGGGGTGACCGGGGGGAGCTCAGCGCGGTTGCAGGTCCCGCAGCTGCTCCGGCTTCCCGGTGCCGTCGGGCATCGCCGGGTGCAGACCCAGCAGCACGATGCCCGCGACGATCGCCGCGAGCCCCGCGGCCTCCCAGGCCAGCGCTCCCGTGTCGGTGCGCAGCCGGTCGCCGAGGAAGCCCACCCCGCAGAGGATGCCGGCCAGCGGCTGGGCCGCGGTCAGGGCGGGCAGGGACATCCGCAGCGGCGCCGTCTCGAACGCGCTCTGGACCAGTACGAGACCGGTCACCCCGATCACCAGCACGGCGTACGGCTGCCAGCCGGACAGCACCTCGGCCAGGCCTCCCGCGGAGAAACGCTGCCCGCTGACCCGCGTCAGCGCGTCCTGCACCCCGTACAGCAGTCCGGCCGCCACGGCCAGCAGCACCGGGCCCGCGCTGAGCCTGGAGCGCTTCGCGTACGTCGTGAGCAGCAGGGCGACGCCGACCATGGCGCCGATGATCAGCCAGTGCCGTACCGGATCGGTGACCGCGTGGCCGCCGCGTGGCTCGCCGGCCACGATGAACGCGGTCACCCCGCCCGCGAGCAGCCCGAGGCCCGCCCAGCCCTGGCGGCCCAGCGGCTGCCGGGTCTGCCGGCGGGAGAGCGCGAGGGCGAACAGCAGATTGGTCGCGAGCAGCGGCTCGACCAGGGAGATCTCGCCCTTGCCCAGGGCTGTCGCGCCCAGGACCATGCCGGCGACCATCAGCGCGATCCCGCCCAGCCAGCGCGGTACCCGCATCAGGTCCAGGAGCAGTCGCGGGGAGAGGAAGTCGCTGAGGGGTGCCTGCGCGGCGGCGTTCTGCTGGAGCACGAACCCTAAGCCCAGGCAGCAGGCGGCGCTGACGGCGAGAACCAGAACCAGAACCGACACGCTGCGTACCTCGATCATCCGGCCGGGCCACGGGTCGTCGATGGCCGACTCTAGCGGTCCGGGGCAGCCGCCGCCCCGGGAAGCGCCCGGAACATCGCCCTGCGGCGAGACCCGGAACCGGGCGCTGGACGCGGCCGCGACGCCCGGTCGAGCACGGGTGGCGGCGCGGCCGTACCGTCATCGTGCGCCGCCGGGTGCCGCCCCGCCATGGCTTGTGCCACGTCGGACGGGCCGGAGCCCACCGGACGCCCGCCGTCCGCCGGCCGCGCCGTCCGCCGGCCCGCGCCACAAGTGCCGCCGCGCCGGGTCGGGTTGATGAATCCGTGTGATCGAGCGGCTTGACGGTGCGTGTCGGCTGGGGGTTTGCTGTCGGCGATCGGCCGATGGTGTGCCGGTACCCGGCCGTGCCGCGCGAGGAAGCGGGCGCGGCGGCGCGAGGCGGCACGACGGCGTGCGAGGCTGCACGAAGGCGTGCGAGCGACCAGAGGAGCACGAGGTACGACCCGCGGTGTCCCCTTTATCCCCGCCTCCCCCCGATGACGACTCCGGCCGCTCACCCGGCCGCGATCCCGGCCCCTATGCCGAACCCGGCCGCGGCGCCGGTCCCGGCCCGGGCGCCGATACCGGTCGCTTACCCGCTTCCGGCGCGCAACCCGGTCCCGACCCTGGCTCCCATGGTCCCGGCCGCTTGTCCGCCCCCGGTACCGAACCCGGCCCCGAGCCCCGCCTCCATGGTCCCGGTCGCTTACCCGCCCCCGGCGCGCAACCCGGTCCCGACCCTGGCCCCCATGGTCCCGGCCGCTTAACCGCCCCCGGTACCGAACCCGGTCCCGGCCTCGGCCCCCACGGCCCCGGCTCCAGTGCCGGTGAAGGCCGCCGCGCCGCGCACCCGCGCCTGGCCCTCGACGCCGCCCTGGACGACACCGAACTCGCGGCCGCCCGTGCCGCGCTGGCCGAGGGGCGCTGGCAGGCCGCCCGCTCGCTGCTGGTCCGGACGGGGGACGACTGGGAGCGCCGGGGTCATCGCGTCGCCGTGCTCGCCCGGCATCCCAGCAGCGCCGCCCGGGCCCGCGACTGGCTGAGCGCCGAACCCGGCTCCGCCGACGCCGCGGTCCTGCTCGCCCTGGCCCTGGTCAGGCGTGCGGTACGCGGCCGGGAGCGGCAGGACCGGGTACGCGACGCCTGCCACACCGCCGCCGGGCTCGCGCCCGCCGACCCCACCCCCTGGCTCGGCCTGCTCATGCTGGAGCGCTCCCGCGGCGGCGAGGCGGACACGGCCGCGGCCTTCGAGGAGGTGCGCAAGCGCTGCCCCGAGCACCACCACGCCCACCATCTGATGGTCGCCCGGCTCGCCGAGCGCCGCGCCGAGGCGGGCCCCGACCCGCGGCACGCCGTCTACGACTTCGCCGAGACGTCCGCCCGGCGCGCCCCCGCCGACTCCCCGCTGGCCGTGCTGCCGGTGGTCGCGCGCGCCGAGCGCTACCGGGTGCTGGCCGCCGTCGGGGCCGAGCCCGCCGACCCGGCCGCCTCTGACCACTGGACCGGGCCCCGGGCCGGGCAGGTGGCGCGGGCCGCCTTCGAGTGGTGGCTGGAGTGGGAGCACGACGGCCACCCGCGCTGCCTGGTCGACCTCAACTTCCTCGCCCACGCCAAGCACCACGCGGGCCGTGCCGCCGAGGCGGCCGCCCTGTTCCAGCGGATCGGGGCGTACGCCACCCCCGCACCCTGGACGTACCCGGACCGCGACCCGCGCGCGGCCTTCCGGGCCGCCCGCGACCGCGCCTTCGGCACGGGCTGAGGCCGCCCGGCCGGCCGTATCTGAGGGCACGGTGAGAAGTGGTTACGGAAATCTGACGGGGGCCGCGGATTCCTGGCCCCATCGGGGTCGCCGGTGTTCGAATGAAGGGGTGACTTCCGAACCACCTGAACCACCCGGGGAACGCGGTACGCCGATCGGCCGCCGGATCTTCCTGGGCACCCTGGGCCTGGGCGCCTTCGGCGTGCTCACGGCGCCGACCCTGCAACGCGGCCTGGAGGCCTTCCTCGGCAGCGCGGCCGACAAGGACCCCACGGGCCTGACGGGCCTGCTCCCCAACGGCGGCGGGTTCCGCTACTACTCGGTCGCCGCGTCCGTCCCGCACAAGAGCGCCGCCGACTACCGCCTCACCGTCGACGGCCTGGTCGACCGCCCGGCTGGCTACACCCTCGCCGACCTGCGCGCCCTGCCCCAGACCCGGCTGGTCAGGGACGTCCAGTGCGTCACCGGCTGGCGGGTCCCCGGGACGCCCTTCGAGGGCGTACGGCTGTCCCATCTGCTGGACGCGGCCGGGGTGCGCGCGAAGGCCGGGGCCGTGCGCTTCAGCTGCTTCGACGGCACGTACACCGAGAGCCTCACCCTCGACCAGGCCCGCCGCGCCGACATCCTGGTGGCGCTGCGCATGCAGGACAAGGACCTGGGGCACGAGCACGGCGGCCCGGTGCGCCTCTATGTCGCGCCGATGTACTTCTACAAGTCGGCCAAGTGGCTCTCCGGCATTACCGTCACCGAGGACGTCCACCCCGGCTACTGGGAGGACCGCGGCTACGACGTCGACGCCTGGGTGGGCCGTTCGAACGGACGTGACGATGCCCCTACGAGCTGACCCGGCGCTCGCCACGGGCCGCCGGCACCGTTTCACCCGTGCCGAGCGGTGGACGCACCGCGCCACCGCCGTGCTGACGGGCGTCTGCGTGGTGACGGCGTCCTTCCTGTACGTCCCCGAGTTCGCCGAGCTGGTCGGCCGCCGCGAGCTGGTGGTCCGGGTCCACGAGTGGGCCGGGCTCGCCCTGCCGGTGCCCGTCCTGGCCGCGCTGGCCTCCCGGGCCTTCCGGGCGGACCTGGGCCGGCTGAACCGCTTCGGACCGCACGACCTGGTCTGGTTGCGTGCGGTGCTGGCCCGGGACCGGCGCCGCGCGTCCCGTCCGGCGGACAAGTTCAACGCCGGCCAGAAGATCTACGCGGCCTGGATCGCCGGGGCGGTGCTGGTGATGCTGGGCACGGGCCTGCTGATGTGGTTCACCCACCTCACGCCGTTGGTCTGGCGAACCAGCGCGACCTTCGTGCACGACTGGCTCGCCCTCACCCTCGGCGTCGTCGTGGCCGGCCACATCGGCATGGCCCTGGGCGATCCGGAGGCCCGCCGCGGCATGCGCACGGGATCGGTGAGCCCGGAGTGGGCGGAGCGGGAACATCCGCTGTGGCGGCCCTGAGGACGGGACACGCCGCGGGTGCGTGAACGCGGCGAGCCCGCCCGCTCCCCGGCCGGCCGGCGCTGGCACCGGTGCCG
>NZ_JBEOWS010000037.1:0-43212 GCF_040296125.1 Streptomyces sp. NPDC002265
GACCGGAGCCGGCGCACCGGTCACCCGCCGCCGCGGGTCACCGCCACAGCGGTCCGAAGTTGACGAGGACGTTCGAGTTGCCCTGGTTGAGGGCGGTGAACGCGGACCCGTTGACCTGGGCGGTATTGGTCTGGTTCGAAGCGCCGGTGCCGACCGCCTGCTGTTGTGTGGTGGACGAGTTGCCGCTGTTGTCGCGGCCGACCCCGCTGCCGGTGACACTCGCGGCACCCGCGTTCGATCCGTCGTTCGCGAAGGAGCCGTCGTCGGCCGCCGCGACGCCGGTGAACAGGACGGCCGCGAGCGGAAGGGCGGAAGCGGCGGCGAGAACACGGGCGGTACGGATGCTTGCCATGTTGTTCCTCCAGAACTGGTTACGCGTCCGGACCGAGGCCCGGGAATATCTGAAACAGGGCTGCTCACCAGGCAGTTGGCCGACCGCCTCGGCGTGGTGCACGACGTCGCGAGACCAGAGTTGCCCATCGGATCCCCGCCGAACCAGCCCGGAAGGTGCGATTCGCTCTCAAGTGTGAGGACAAGTCGATAAACCCCTTTCGCCACTTTCGTCGACCCAACGTCCCAGCTCAGGGCAGTACGGGCATCCCGCGCTCAAGCCGCGCAAGGGGTGAAGCGTTCCGGCATATTTCCAGCCATTCCACCTGGCCTCGGCGCGTCGGACCTCCCCCTCTTCCCTTTTTCGAACGTGAGTACGAACATGGATGCATGGCCACCACCCACCGGCAGGCCACGACGCTGGCCCTCGCACACGCCCTGTCGGCCGCCGAACGCGGCCTGGCCGTCCTCCCCCTGTCCCGGACGAAGCTCCCGGCCCTGCGATCCCCCCACCGCCGCGACCCGGCGGCCCCGCCCTGCCACGGCGAGTGCGGCCGCTTCGGGCACGGCGTGTACGACGCCTCGACCGACCCGGTACGCATCCGCGCGCTGTTCGCCGCCGCCCCCTGGACCACCGGCTACGGCATCGCCTGCGGCCTGCCCCCGCACCATCTGATCGGCGTCGACCTGGACACCAAGTCCGGTACGGACGCCCCCGCGGCCCTGCGCGAACTGGCCCGGCGCCATCTGTTCACGATCCCCGCCACCGTCGTCGTCCTGACCCCCAGCGGCGGCCGCCACCTCTGGCTGACCGGGCCGCCGCACGTCGTCGTCCCCAACTCCGCCGGCCGCCTCGCCCCCGGCATCGACATCCGCGGCGCCGGCGGCTACCTCGTGGGCCCCGGCTCCCGCACCGCCCACGGCGTCTACGGCGTCGCCCCCGGCTGCGCCCGGCTCGCCCCGGCCCCCTGCCCGCCCGCGCTGCTGCGCCTGCTGCTCCCGCCGCCCCGCACCCACCGCGCCACGACGTCCGCCGCCGACGGCCACGGCCAGGGCCTGGTCCAGTTCGTCCTCGCCGCGCACGAGGGCCAGCGCAACACCCGCCTGTTCTGGGCGGCCTGCCGCGCCTACGAGAACGGCATCGGCCCCGCCCTCCTCGCGCCCCTGGTCGACGCGGCGGTGGTCACCGGCCTGGCCGAACACGAGGCACGCGCGACGATCGCCTCGGCAGCCCGGCTGACATCCCACCGGCCCTGGTCATGAGGCCGGTTCCCGGCCGCAGCCGTCAGCCGATGGCGTACGCCCGGTACACCGTCTCCACCGAGCGGTCCCCGGCGGAGTCGGTCACCTCGGAGCGCAGGGCGACGGCGCCGGAGGCCGGGTTGCGCACGGACGCCTGCCAGCCGGTGCCGGAGTGCCTGACCGCCGCCGCCTTCCAGGTCCTGCCGCCGTCGGCGGAGGACCAGACCCGGACGGATTTGGCGGTCACCTTGGTGAACTTCACGTCGGAGCTCTGCGAGCCGCGCAGGGCGCTCACGTCGACCGTCGTGGTGGTGTTCGGCGCCGCCTGGTTGCGGGTGTTCAGCCCGGTGGGCAGGAAGCGGGTCAGGAACACGGGCGCGACCGCCGACTTGGCCGGGTCGGCCTTGAAGTACCAGTCGACGGTGGTGCGCGGCGACAGCATCCCGGCGGGGAAGGTGATGCCCGGGCGGTAGCGGCGCGCGTCGACGGTCAGGCGGTACCAGCCGGCCGTGTGGATCCGGGCGGAGAACACGTCCTCGGAGGAGCCCCAGTTGCTCAGGGTCTGCTTCTTGACGACGGTGCTCCCCTTGGACAGGACGACCGTCTCCTTCGTCGGGTCGGCCCCGCCGGTGCCGATGTCGGGGTCCCCGATCAGGGCGTCCGCGACGAAGTCGACGGACTTCTGCCAGACCGTCGGCAGGAAGTACGTCGGGCCCCATACGGCGCGGCCGAAGGGCTGGGTGAGGCTCTGTCCCGCCGCCGGCGTCCTGAGCTTCGCGAAACCGCCGCCGACGACTTCGCCGTTGCTCGCGAAGATGTCGTCGCGCGGCTGCCAGGTCCCGGGGGTCACATGGGCGGTGGCGACGTACGGCGCGTTGTCGTTGCGGACCTCGGCCATCAGGTCGGTGGTGCAGTCGTCGGCCTTCGGGTGGGGCTGGAGCGCGGTGTCGTGCTGCGTGGCGATCTGCGTACCGCTGCGCACCGAGAAACGCATCGTCGCCAGGTTCGACCGCTTGAACGACCCACCGGGCGCGGTCGGGATGCCCGTGGTGTTCTTCGCGACGACGTAGCTGTCGTTGCCGGACCAGTTCGCCAGGTACCCGAACTTGAGCAGCTTGGACGAGTTCGGGATGACGTAGAGGTGCCCCGCCTCGTTCCATCCGCTCACGCCGTAGGCGGAGGGCATGTCGGTGACGGCGGCGCACACCCGCGCGTCGAGCCGCGCCGGGCCGGTCACGTCGGCGGGCGTGTCGAGCGACACCTTGACGGCCTTGCCCTTGCGCGCGTCGAGGGTCACCGACGTGCTCCCCGACACCTGTACGACCTGCGCGCCGAGCGTGTCGGTGCCCAGACCGTCCGTGGCGCTCTCGTAGATGTCGGTCATCGCGACATAGCGCCCCGTCGGCAGGCTGATCCGCTTGCCGGACCTGACGGTGTACCTCCGGCCGGACGGCACGGCGACGACGGTGACGGCCGTCGCGACCTTGGTGCCGTGCCGCCCCAGCGTGGTGACGGCCAGTGAGCCCGACGCCGCCTGCGCGGAAGCGGCTGAAGCGACCAGCGGCACCAGCGCGGCCACCCCGACGGAAGCGAGCATCCTGCGTCGCACCATCGTCAACTTCCCCCTCCGCCCCCGAAGTCGTCCCATCCTAGCCATGTCACGGACATGGCAGATCAGGCCGAGGGGGACACAGGGGACCGGCCATGCAGAAGGGGTGCCTCTCGGTGAGAGACACCCCTTCCGGCCTGCAACGCTCATGAACTGCGCGGAGGTGGTGGGATTTGAACCCACGGTGACATCGCTGCCACGACGGTTTTCAAGACCGTTCCCTTCGGCCGCTCGGGCACACCTCCCCGCGTCGCCGGTCATCGGCGGCGCGGGGACAAGAGTAACGGGTTGGCACGCGCGCGCGAGTCGCCCGGCGCGGTCAGCTGTCGCCGGTACGGGAACCCAGGGTGACCTCGGTGGTGTGGGTCTTGCCGTCGCGCTCGTAGGTGATCGTCACCTGGTCGCCCGGCTTGTGGGTCCAGATCTCGCCGATCAGGGTGGGACCGCTGTCGATCACGTGGTCGTCGAGCTTGGTGATGACGTCACCCGACTTCAGGCCCGCCTTGTCGGCGGGGCCGCCGGACTCGACGGAGGAGGCACCGCCGGCGCCCTGGTCGGTGATCTTCGCGCCGTTCGCCGAGTCCTGGAGAGAGACCGAGGCGCCGATCTTCGCGTAGACCGGCTTCCCGGTCTTGATCAGCTGCTGGGCGACGTACTTGGCCTGGTTGATCGGAATGGCGAAGCCGAGGCCGATCGAGCCGGACTGGCTGGTGCCGCCGAGGCCGCCGCTGCCGGTGGACTGGATCGCGGAGTTGATGCCGATGACGTTGCCCTGGGCGTCGAGCAGCGGACCGCCGGAGTTGCCCGGGTTGATCGAGGCGTCCGTCTGGAGGGCGCTCATGTAGGACGCCTGGCTGCCGGTGCCGTCGCTGGAGGCCACCGGGCGGTTCTTGGCGCTGATGATGCCCGTCGTCACCGTGTTGGACAGGCCGAAGGGGGCGCCGATGGCGATGGTGGAGTCGCCGACGGCCACGTCGTCGGAGTTGCCGAGGGTCAGCGGCTTCAGGTCCGAGGGGGCGTTCTTGAGCTTGATGACCGCCACGTCGTACCCCTGGGCGTGGCCGACCACCTCGGCGTCGTACTTCTTGCCGTCGGGGAAGGTGGCCGTGAGCTTGCCGCCGTCGACCGCGTCGGCCACGACGTGGTTGTTGGTGACGATGTGGCCCTGGGTGTCGAACACGAAGCCGGTGCCGGTGCCGCCCTCGCCGTTGGTGGACTCGGCCTCGATGGTGACGGTGCTCGGCAGCGCCTTGGAGGCCACCGCCGCGATGGTGCCGGGGTCACGCTTGACGGCGCCGCCGCTGGTGGAGGAGGAGACGGTCGTGGAGCCGTTGTCGTCGTTCTTCGCCAGCGTGTAGCCGAGCCCGCCGCCGAGACCGCCGGCGACCAGCGCGGCCACCAGGACCGCCGCGACGAGACCGCCGCGGCCGCCGCCGGGCTTGGGCGCGGACGGCTGGTACGAGGCACCCCAGCCGGAACCCGCACCGCCGCCGTCGGCGTACGCGGGCGTGACCGGCGGCGGGGGCGGCCAGCCGCCCTCGGGCGCGGATCCGGTGTTCTGGCCCCCGTCGTACGGACCGGCCGAGGCGTACGCGGGCGCGGGCCCGGAATGCTGCGGCATTCCGGGAGCGGCCGGCGCCACCGGCGGGACCGGAGTCGTGGGCGCGCTGTCGGGCGTGGTGGCCTGCGGGGAAGCCACGGGAGATTCCACCGGCACAGGAGGTGCTGACGGGGCCTGGGGAACCTCGGTGCCCTCGTTCTCGGTGCTCACAGCTCTTCTCCTCGATCCACGGCTGTTTGTTCTCGGTCGCACTCGGTCACGCTCGCTCACGCTTGTCGTCGACCCGGCGCGCTGCAGCTGTGCATGTGCATGTGTATGCGGACAGCTTTTCCCACGGGCCGTCAGAGCACCATAAGCGGTGGCTGTGGGAACACGACCATTCTTTATATCCGACATTCTGCCCTGCTCGGGACACTTTTTCGGATGCCTCCGGCCCGACGCCCGCCCCGAGCCGGTGACACCATGACGCGGTGACCCAAGCACGGCAGCACCACATCCAAGTCGTCGCCCATCGCGGAGCCTCCGAGGATGCCCCCGAGCACACCCTCGCCGCGTACAGGAAAGCGATCGAGGACGGCGCGGACGCACTCGAGTGCGATGTCAGGCTGACCGCCGACGGCCATCTCGTCTGTGTCCACGACCGCCGCGTCAACCGTACGTCCAACGGGCGCGGAGCGGTGTCGGCCCTGGAGCTCGCCGAACTGGCGGCGCTGGACTTCGGCTCCTGGAAGAAGCGGGAGCTGTGGCACCTGCGCGACGAGGAGCCCGACTGGGAGGTCCGCCCCGAGGACCCCGAGGACACCTCCGTCCTCACCCTGGAGCGGCTGCTCGCACTCGTCGCCGACTCGGGACGGCGGGTGGAGCTGGCCATCGAGACCAAGCACCCCACCCGCTGGGCCGGGCAGGTCGAGGACCGGCTGCTGCTGCTCCTGAGACGGTTCGGCCTGGACGCCCCGCCCGCGCCCGAGGAGTCGCCCGTGCGCGTCATGAGCTTCTCGGCGCGCTCGCTGCACCGCGTGCGGGCCGCCTCGCCGACGCTTCCCACGGTGTCCCTCATGCAGTTCGTCTCGCCGCGGCTGCGCGACGGACGGCTGCCGGCGGGGGTCCGGATCGCCGGTCCCTCGATCCGGATCGTGCGCAACCACCCGGGATACATCGAGCGCCTGAAGGGCGCCGGCCACCAGGTTCACGTGTGGACCGTGAACGAGCCCGAGGACGTCGATCTCTGCGTCGGCCTGGGCATCGACGCCATCATCACCAACCGGCCGCGCACCGTTCTCCAACAATTGGGCCGCTGACTCGGCTGTCCCATGAAACAACTCTTGACCCAGGCGTTTCGGTGAAGCATCCTCCGATCTCGGCCATACCGACGAAATCCAGCCACTCCCCGTCGGAAGTGCTCCGGCGCGTTCGCTCCGTGTTCGATCGCCTCGAGTGCGTCACGACACGTGGATCAGCCGGTTTCCGGTACAGGCCAATGGGGCATCCACACCGTGGCGTGGGGCGAAGGAGGTCTCGGGGGTGGCGTTGGTGGTGGCACAGGAGGTGCCCACGTCGTCGAGCATGGCCGTACCCCATGGCCCTGCGGGCGTAGGGGCTGCAAGACACCGGATGCGCGATCAGTTGCGCAGCGGCGGTGTAGCGGAATCGGTCATCGACGATGCCGTACTGATCCTTTCCGAACTTTTGAGCAATGCGTGCAAGCACGGCAGGCCCTTGGGGGACGCACCCGCCGGGGACGGTGACGTCCGGGCCGCGTGGCGCGTCGACCAGAGCGGCAGGCTGACCGTCGAGGTGACGGACGGCGGCGGACCGACCCGCCCGGCCCCGGCCACTCCCTCGGTCACCGCGCACGGCGGCCGCGGGCTGGCCATCATCACGGCGCTGGCCGACGACTGGGGCGTCCGGGACGACGCCCGGGGCGAGGTCACGGTGTGGGTCGTCGTCCACGAGGACGTCCACGATCCCGACGCCGGGTACGGCAGGGCCGGCTTCGCCTCCCGGGTCACGGCGCCGGCCGTGCCGGCGATGCGCGACCTCTCCTTCGCGGACGCGTTCGACGACCTGGGCTGAGCCCCGGGCGGCGGCCCCGCCGGGTGCCGGTTCCCGGGCGCCGCGCACCCCTCCTCACCCGCACGGCCCTCGCATACGTGTCGCCCGGGTACGGACCCGGCGCGGGCGCGGCCGTCCTGTACCGGTTCGTCGCGTACGCGTCCGCCCGGACGGGCCGGCCGCGTGACGGGACACCGCCGCATGCGTCGTCCACAGGTCCCGTGGGTTCCCGTACGAGCGGCTAGGCTCCCGCCCGTACAGACGAGCCGTAACCGGGAGACACGCACGATGGCCAAGAAGCGACCCCAGACGACGGCCAGGCGGCCGCAGCTCAGCGATGCGGAGATCCCGGTCGTCGGCGCCCGCGAACCCTGCCCCTGCGGCAGCGGCCGCCGCTACAAGGCGTGCCACGGCCGGGCCGCCGCCCAGGCCGCGGCCGAGCTGGTGCACCGCCCCTTCGAGGGGCTCGCGGGCGAGTGCGACTGGGTCGCGCTGCGCGAACTGGTGCCCGCGGCCACGGTGGAGCTGTCCCTGAAGGACGGCCTGCCCGAGGGCGTCCCCTCGGTCACCCTGGCCACGGTCCTGCCGATGGCCTGGCCCGCGCTGCGCCGCGACGACGGTTCGGTGCTGCTCGGTCTCCAGAACGACACGGCGTCGGGCGACATCAGCCGCGACCTCGCCGACACGCTGCTGCGCGCGCTGGAGGCCCAGCCCGGCACCCCGGTGCAGGGCCGCCGCGCCCCGGCGGACGGTCCCCGGCTCCAGGACCTCCTCGACCCCGAAGGCACCTTCGAGCCAGTTGTGCACGAGGGCTTCGAGTTCTGGGTGCCGGACGCGGAGCACGCCAGCCCCGAGGTGACCGCCTCCCTGGAGCGGGCCAACGACGCGGCCATCCCGACCGTGAAGCTGACCGGCGTGGACTCCGCCTACTGGTGCGAGACCCCGGAGAAGAACCACCTGCGGTGGGTCATGCCGCACGCCGAGGAGCACCTTCTGGACGCTCTGGCCCGACTGCACGCGGCCGGCCGCTCCAGCCTCGGCGAGGGCACCCGTCTGGTGGGCTCCTTCCGCGCGCACGGCCTGACCGTGCCGGTCTGGGACCTGCCGAGCGGTGTCGGCGCGGACGAGATCGAGAAGCCGGCGGCCGAGTTCGCCGAGCGGCTCGCCGCCGCCCTGGCCTCGGACGCCCCGCTCACCCCCGACGAGCGCCGCGCGCGCGGCGGACTCACCAACCGCCAGGTGACGCTCAGCTGACATACCGGTGCCGTGTCCCCTCGGGCTGACCGGTCGGTCAGCCCGGGGAATCGTCCGGCTGCCGTGACTCCAGCCACAACTCCCGCCCGGAGCAGGCCAGTCGGTGTCCGAATAGCCCTGTCATGGCCTACTGGGCGGTGTCCGAATAGCCGAGGGAAACAAGAGATCGAATTTGCGTAGGGCCGATCTCTTGTTACCGTTCCAGTAGCCCGGTTGCTGGTGCATCCCCCGTCGCCAGCAACCGGGTCTTTCCATGCCCGGCGCCGACCGGTGCACCCCGCCCCGGCGGGACGCGTGCGACAGCGCACCGCCCCGGCCGCTCAACCGGCCCCGCGCGGGCCCGAGTTCCCACCCGCGTCCGGCCCGGAGCCGCTTCCCGGCGCGTCCCCGCCGGTGCGCGTGGCCGAGCCCTCCGCGCTGCTCCCCGAACGCAGCAGCAGCGGACCGCGCCCGGACGGGCCCGCGAACTCCGCCACCGCCGTGTACGCGTCCGGCGCGCCCCGGGTGGGCTCGCGGGGCGTCTCGCAGATCCCCGGCTCGTCGTCGGTGCCCACCGCGCAGTCGATCTGCAGCGTGCGCCCGGCGGGCCCCATGAGGCTCAGCGCGGCACCGAGACCGCCGCCGGTCGCGTTGCGGTAGTAGGTGCGCGCCCAGGTGTCCTCGCCCTGCGTCATGACACAGGTCTGCGCCTCGATGCCGTCCGGCGAGGTGAGTTCGGGACCGCAGCGGGCGGCGGTGGCCAGGCCCAGGCCGAGCACCAGCGGAGAACGGCGGGGATCCGGGGTCGGCGCCTTCGCGTCCCCCGCGGACCCCGTGGAACCCACGGAACCCGTCGAGTCGGCCGGATCCATCAGCCCCGTCGCCCCCAAGGCCCCCGGAACACCCGGCGAACCGGCCGCACCAAAGGAATCCGAGCCACCGGAGGCCGAAGCACCGGAAGCCGCGGCGCCGGCCGCCTCACCGTCCGCCGACGGACGTACGACCGGCCGTCCCGTGCTCGTGAGCCCCACCTGCCCCGCCGACGCCATGGCCAGGGGCAGCGCCGCCGCACCTGCCACAACGCCCGCGAGGGCGAGAAGACGAACGTTCATGAACCGGAAGATAACGACCCCCGGCAGGCGCCCCGCCCGGCGCGCGTCCGACACCCCTACAACTCGGGCGCGCTCACACCCGTACGAGTGAGGGCCTCGACGACCGCGTCCACCACGGCCTCGACGTCGGGTACCCACGGTGCGGCGGAGCCGGGCAGCGGCGCACGCTCCCAGCGGATGGCACCCTGGCCGGTCTCCGACGGCGGCAGGGCGAGATAGCCGCCCTCGCCGTGGAAGCGGAGGGAGCCGGGGACGAAGTCCTGGGCGTAGAGCAGTTCGCCCAGTTGCTCCATCGAGTAGGGACGCACCAGCAGCGCCCACCGGGTGGGCGAGGCCACCACCGGGCCGAGGCGCATCCCCTTGCGGTCGAGCGCGGCAAGCGCGTGCGCGGCCGCGAGGGCGGGCAGGCTGACCGCGCAGGGCGCCCGGCCGCCGGTGGCGAGGATGATCGGCGCAGTCGGCCGGTTGGTCCACCACCAGCGCACCATGCGCGCGTCGGTGGTGGCCGCGAGGAGGCCGGGGTCGAACGGATGCGCACCGGGCACCGTGCACTCCGGGTCCGGGCAGCCGCAGCGGGCGCGCCCCTGCGGGTCCGCCGCCACTCCCGGGAGCACCGGCCACTGCCATTCCGCCGCGAAGCTCAGGGCCGCGCCGATCAACTCAGGCCCCCCGCCATTGCGCTGGGACAGGAGCCTGCGTCGCCTTCCGAGGATCTCGCGCATGAGCGCTCGTTCCTTTCCGTTGCACGCCTGGCAACACCGAGGACCACATCACACCATGTGTCGATCACTTCACTGTGCGTACCTGTTGGCGCATCACACCCCTGTCCGAGACAAGGGGAACCCCGCTGGGCCGAACGTTGGCTGCGTCCGCGGCCGTTCCGTCCACACTGCGTCTGACAAAAGCATGGGGCGTGGCATGGGGGTGGCGAAGTCTGGCGTTTTGCCGTTCCGCGTACTTCTCTCCGCCTCCGCCACGGGAGGATGGGGTTAGGTCGTCGGTGGCTATGACGCCCGGGTCGGTCACCAGGTTCCGGGTGGTCTCCAACCGCCCCTGGCCCTTACCGAGTACGTACCCATCACGACCGCTGTGACGCTCCGTCGAGCAAGGCCAGTCGACCGCAATCGCCCGTTACCCGAGTCAGTTTTAGGCCAACTTTGCTTTCCCGCAAGGGCTGGAGGAGGGACTCGTGAAAAGTTCCCGGAAACCTCTCGGACACCAGGAATCCCAGCAGGACAATGCTGGACATCTCCTCACGAGTGCGTGTACATGTGGAGACACTGCTAGCGGCGCAGAATGACATGGGGGTTTGCGATGCTTTTGAGCAATACGCACCGGTCGGAAAGCCGGATGACATGAACGCCCCTCACCCTCCGAAAGTGGCTGGAATCGATTCAACGGTTCCCGCACCCGCACACACTGTCGCGCCCGCGCCTGCCGCACCGGACAGCTCGTCCGTCCCACCCGACATCGCCTGCCGCACACCGCCCGGCACCGTGCTCCAGGACCGGCTCGCCGGCTGGGTCTCGGACCTCACGACGCTGCACGAACTCACCGAACGCCTGATCCGCACGGACACCCTGTCCGACGCACTCCAGGAGCTGCTGGGGGCCGGCTCCGCCCTGGTGGGCGCCCGGCGCGGACTCGTCGTCCTGGAACCCGACGACGGGTTCGGGCCCGACACCACCATCGGTCTGGGCCTGGGCCGCGCCGATCTCGGCCACATCGAGACCGTGCCGCGCAGCGCCCTGCCCCAGGGCGCACTTCTGGACACCGACGCCGGACTGCCCGGCGGCGTTTGCGAGATCGTGCGCCCCGACCTGTTCGCCGAGGACGGGCTCGACCCCCGCCACCGCGAGGTGGCCGCCCGGCTCGGCTACGCCGCCAGCTACGCGCTCCCCCTGTCCACCGAGGCCGCGGGCCGCCTCGGCGCCGCCGTGTGGCTCTACGACGAGCCCGCCGAGCCGGACGAACGCCGGCGCCACCTGGTCGGCCTGTACGTCCGCTACGCCACCGAGCACCTCGCGCGGCTCGTCGAGGTCGAGCGCACGCGCGCGTGCATGGCGACCATGTCCGAGGAACTGCTGCCCTCACGGCTGCCCCGGGTCCCCGGGGTCCGGCTCGCCGTCCGGCACCGCACCGGGCCGCGCGGCGGCGGCGACTGGTACGACACGCTGCCGCTGCCCGACGCCGCGCTGGGCCTGGCGGTCGGGTCCGTCAGCGGGTCCGGGCCGAGCGCCGTCGCCGCGATGGGCCGGCTGCGCGCCTCCCTGCGGGCGTACGCCGTGATGGAGGGCGAGGATCCCGTCGCCGTCCTGTCCGACCTGGAGCTGCTGCTGCGGCTCACCGAGCCCGCCCGCTCCGCCACCGCCCTGTTCGCCTACTGCGAACCCGCGCTGCGCAAGGTCACCCTGGCCGGTGCCGGACACTGCCCACCGCTGCTGGTCGGCGACGGGCGCACGGAGTTCGTGGAGACCTCCGTCTCGGCGCCGCTCGGGATGCTCGCCTGCTGGGAGGCGCCCAGCGTGGAGTTCGAGACGGAACCGGGAGAGACGGTCCTGCTCTACACCGACGGGCTGCTGCACCGTACCGGCGACTGCGGGGACCGGGCCTTCGCCCGGCTGCACGCGGCGGCGGCGAGCGTCCCCAGGGCGCTGCGGACCGACCCGGACACGGTCGTGGAGCATGTGCTGCGCACCGTACTGCCGGACGGGCTGGACGCGGCGGACGGCGCGGAGGACGTGGTGCTGCTGGCGGCCCGCTTCGACTGACGCCCCGCGCCGACCACCCCTCGGCCCTCTCCGGGTGCCCCCTCGGTCCTCCCCGGTGACCGCCCTCGGCGCCCGCCCCCCGGCCCCTGGTGGGGCTCTCCCGGGCCCCGGACGCAGGTCCACGGGCCGCGGACGAAGATCGCCGAGCAAGGACGAAGGTCCTTCGGCCCTGGGCTCCTGGGCATACGACCGTACGATGGACACGGTCCAGTGCCGTATCAAGGAGGATGACCGTGGCCGACGAGCTCACCCCGGAGACCCCGGAGACTGAGTCGGAAGAGCCGATCAAGCAGCGCAAGAACGGCCTGTACCCGGGCGTGTCCGACGAGCTGGCCGAGAACATGAAGTCCGGCTGGGCCGACACGGAGCTGCGCGGTCTGGAGCCGATCGCCCAGGCCGCCGAGACCGCCGCCCGCCGTGCCGCGCTGTCCGCGCGCTTCCCCGGTGAGCGCCTGGTCGTTCCCGCGGGCAATCTGAAGACCCGCTCGAACGACACCGAGTACGCCTTCCGGGCGTCGACCGAGTACGCGTACCTGACCGGCAACCAGACCGAGGACGGCGTCCTGGTCCTGGAGCCGACCGCGGACGGTCACCAGGAGACGATCTACCTCCTGCCGCGCTCCGACCGTGAGAACGGCGAGTTCTGGCTCTCCGGGCAGGGCGAGCTGTGGGTCGGCCGCCGGCACTCCCTCACCGAGTCCGAGGCGCTCTACGGCATCCCCGCCGCCGACGTGCGCGAGCTGGCCGACAAGCTGCGCGAGGCCACCGGCCCGGTGCGCGTCGTGCGCGGCCACGACGCCGGCATCGAGGCAGCGCTGACCGACAAGGTCACCGCCGAGCGCGACGAGGAACTGCGCGTCTTCCTCTCCGAGGCCCGCCTGGTCAAGGACGCCTTCGAGGTCGGCGAGCTGCAGAAGGCCGTCGACTCGACCGTGCGCGGCTTCGAGGACGTCGTGAAGGTCCTCGACAAGGCCGAGGCGACCAGCGAGCGCTACATCGAGGGCACCTTCTTCCTGCGCGCCCGCGTGGAGGGCAACGACGTCGGCTACGGCACCATCGCCGCCGCCGGCCCGCACGCCTGCACCCTGCACTGGGTGCGCAACGACGGCCCGGTCCGCTCCGGCGACCTGCTGCTGCTGGACGCCGGCGTGGAGACGCACACGCTCTACACCGCCGACGTCACGCGCACGCTGCCGGTCAACGGCCGCTTCAGCGAGATCCAGAAGAAGATCTACGACGCCGTGTACGAGGCCCAGGAGGCCGGTATCGAGGCGGTCCGCCCGGGCGCCAAGTACCGCGACTTCCACGACGCCGCACAGCGCGTGCTGACCGAGAAGCTCGTCGAGTGGGGTCTCGTCGAGGGCCCGGTCGAGCGGGTGCTCGAACTCGGTCTCCAGCGCCGCTGGACGCTGCACGGCACCGGCCACATGCTCGGCATGGACGTCCACGACTGCGCGGCCGCCCGCGTCGAGTCGTACGTGGACGGCACGCTGGAGTCCGGCATGGTCCTCACCGTCGAGCCCGGTCTGTACTTCCAGGCCGACGACCTGACGGTGCCCGAGGAGTACCGCGGCATCGGCGTGCGCATCGAGGACGACATCCTGGTCACCGAGGACGGCAACCGGAACCTGTCGGACGGCCTGCCGCGCCGCTCCGACGAGGTCGAGTCCTGGATGGCCTCGCTCAAGGGCTGACAACGGCAGCGAACGGCCGGGCACCGCTGCGGTGCCCGGCCGTATCCGTGCCCGGAGCACGGGTCCCGGGTACCCGGACGGTCCCGTGGACGGCCGCCGGCCCTCGCTCTCAGCCGCGCGGGCCGACCGGCAGCGTGTCGAGGAACAGGGCGCCCGCCAGCAGCCCGGCGCTGCCCCGCGGGCTCCACGCGCGGGCGTGCAGATCGGTGTCGAGAGCGGCCAGGGCGGCCCGGCCCGGCCGCGTCGCGGTACCGCCCGCCGCCAGGACCTCACGGGCACCGGCCTGGACGTGCCGCAGGCCCAGCGGGCCCGCGGTGTGCAGCAGTTCGGTGTCCTGGAGGGTGGACATCACCGTCAGCAGGGCGTCGAGCCGGGCCTGTTCCTCGCCAGCACCGGCCGTGCGCGCGGCATCGAGCGCGTCCAACGCCCGCCGTACGTGCGGGAATCCGGCCTTCGCCTCACCGCGGGCGCCGGCCGCGCCGTACTTCACCGACACCGACGACCCCCTCGACGGCCGCCGCGGGGCGCCACGGTCTCTGTGCGCGGCGATCCGCCTGGCGCTCGCCGCCACCTCGCGGGCTCCCGCGCCGGGGTCGAGCGCGGCCGCCGCGACCAGCAGACCGAGCGCCCACAGGGCGCCCCGGTGACCGCCGCCGGCCAGGTGCACCGAGTGCTCGGTGCACCGCCCTATCGCGCCCAGTTCGGCGCGCAGCTGCGGTGTGGGCTCGCCGGTGCGACGGGCGGCCGCGGCCATCGCCGCGAGCCCGGGCGTCAGCGCCTTGGCCGACCAGCGCAGCAGGCGGTGGTCCTGGCGGGTGGCGCGCGCGGCGAGATCGCGCGGATCGGGCAGCCCGGGCTTGGGGACCAGCGCCAGTTGCCCGGTCAGCGCGTCCACCGCGACCCGCGCCAGCGCCTCGTCCTCGCGGCCCCTCATGTCCGTACCCCCGCGAGACAGCGGGCGCCGAGGGGGAGGTGCCGGGTGCCGTGGTTTCCCGTCATGGACGTGAACGTAGGGGACACGGCCCGTCGGGGACATGGGGCGAAGCCAGGAACTGGCTGTGAATCCCGGGAAGGCCGAACCGCGCGTTCCGCTCGCCCGGACCGCTACACCGCCATCAGCGGCGCGCCCTTCTTCCACTTGAGGATCTTGTCGAACCTCACCACCGCTCCGCCACGCCCCGGCCGGTTGCCGAAGTGGACGTGGTCGGCGAGCTCGTGGATGAGATGCAGTCCGCGGCCCTGTTCGGCGTAGACGTCGGGGCACGGCACGTCGGAATGCACGGCGAGGACATCGTGGCCGTCGTGACCGTCGTGGGCGCGGTGACCGCCGTGGTCGCCGTGGTCTCTGTAGCCGTCGTGGCCGTCGTGGCCGTCGGTGTCTCTGTAGCCGCCGTGGTCGACGTGGTCGCCGTGGTCGCCGTAGTCGCCGTAGTCGCCGTAGTCACCCGCGAAGCCCGGTCCCGAGTCGGCGACCTCGATACGGCACTTCTCGCCGTCGAGATAGGCGGTGACCCGGTACGCCTCCGGACAGCCGCCGTGCGGGGTGCCCCCGCCGTGCTCCACGGCGTTGGCGCAGGCCTCGCTGAGGGCGACCGAGAGGTCGTAGGAGATGTCGGGATCGACGCCCGCCGTCTCCATCGTGCCGAGCAGCAGGCGCCTCGCGAGCGGAACGCTCGCAGCTTCGCACCGCAGATGGAGTGACCACCAGATGCTCATGCTCCAGCCTCCTGGCTGCGCCTCGACATACCGTTACGTATTGCCCCGAGTGCCGTTGCGTAAGCGCGCTTTTCATGTGATGCCGCCCATCCGGAGGATGCGCCGAAGGGATCGAACGGTGTATGTGCGACCCATGCGCATCAACCGTGCCAGAAGGTGATCTTCCGGTTCCCGGTGTCCCGGCTCTCGAGCCGCCCTGCCGTCGGGACCCGAGGGGGCCGGTGCGATGATGGGGCCGCCATGTCTGCCCCCCACCCACGCACCATGCGCACCGGAAGCGGTCTCCGGCTGCTGCGGGCCGCGGTGTTCGCCGCGGTCTGCGTCGTGCTGGCCGCGTGCGGCCACGCCCTCGCCTCCTGCGCGACGGTGCCTCTGTGGACGCTGGGTGCGGGGTTCCTGGGCGCGCTGGCGGTCGTGGCACCGCTCGCCGGCCGGGAGCGCTCGCTGGCCGGGATCACCGCACTGCTCGCCGCCGGCCAGACCGTGCTGCACGTGCTGTTCGGCCTGGGACAGCACGGCGCCATGGGCTCCGCGTCCGGCGCCATGAACATGAACTCCACGATGTCCATGGGGTCGACGGGGTCCACGGCCGGCTCGCTGTCCGACGCCGCGCTGATCCAGCAGGCCGCGCACATCCTGTGCGGAGGCACCGCCTCGGCACTCAGCCCCGCCCAGGCCCAGCGGATCCTCGCCGACGCGCGGCTCTACCCGGGAACGGGGACCGGCACGGCGACCGGCACCGCCGTCGTGCACGACCCGGCGGACGCCCTGTCGACCGCCGCCGACTCCCTCGCCTCGCTGCTGCCCTCACTGCCGATGCTGCTCGGCCACGCCCTCGCGGCGCTCGCCGTCGGCTGGCTGCTGCGCCGGGGCGACAGCGCCGTGCTGCGGCTCGTCGAGCTGTCGGCGCAAGGAGTCACCGAGGGGGCGCTCGTGCGTTCCCTGGGCAACGCGCTCGCGCTGGTGCGCGCCCTGCTCGCCGGACTGCCGGTCGCGCCGGAGGCAGGCCCGCGCCCGCCCCGTACCGACGCGCCCGCCCGGCCCGAGCCGCGCACCGCCGCCCTCCAGCACTCGGTGATCAGACGCGGTCCGCCGGCCGCGACGACACTCGCCCTCGCTGCCTGACACGACCGGCCGAGCCACTTCGCGGGAGTTCCGCGTGGCGAGGACAGCCGTCGTCGTGCGGCACGCGCGCGTGCGCCCGTGATGTCCGGCCGGCCCGGGGATCACCCACCCGTACGCGCACCCCTCGTCATCGTCATCGCCGGAATCCACCACCGGAGTCCACCGGACCCGTCGGAACCGTCGGAGTCCACCGGACCCCGTCGGAGTCCACGGAGCCCACCGGACCCCGTGGCGGATCCCGCGCCGCAACCACACGAAGTGGAGTGCTCCCTTCATGCAGGCTTCCCGTATCGCCGCCGCCGTCGCCCTCGCCGGTTCGGCCGTTCTGGCCCTGTCCGCCCCGGCCTTCGCGCACGTCAGCGTGCAGCCGGAGGGCGCGGCCGCCAAGGGCGGTTACGCCGTCGTCGACTTCAAGGTCCCCAACGAGCGCGACAACGCCTCGACCACCAAGCTCGAGGTCGCCTTCCCCGCCGACCACCCGCTGGCCTCGGTGATGCCGCAGCCGATCGCCGGCTGGACGGTCCAGGTCACCAAGTCCAAGCTGGCCAAGCCGCTGGACCTGCACGGCAAGAAGATCTCCGAGGCCGTCACCAAGGTCACCTGGACCGCCGACGGCAAGGGCATCGAGCCCGGCTACTTCCAGAAGTTCCCGCTCTCCGTCGGCACGCTCCCCGAGGACACCGACGAACTCGTCTTCAAGGCGATCCAGACGTACTCCAACAACGAGGTCGTGCGCTGGATCGAGGTGCAGGAGGACGGCGCGGAGGAGCCCGAGAACCCGGCTCCGGTGCTTCAGCTGTCCGCCGCCACCGAGGACGGCCACTCCCACGGCTCGGCCTCCGCCAAGGACGCCTCCGCCGAGCACGACGACGCCAAGGCGGCCGCGAGCGGCAGCGCCGAGGCCGCACCCGCCGCCGACAGCTCCGACACCACCGCCCGTGTGCTGGGCGTGGTCGGCATCGTCGTCGGCGTGGCCGGGGTCGCGTACGGTGTGGCCGCCGGCCGCCGCCGCGGCACCGACAGCAACGCCCGAGCCTGACCTTCACTGCTGTGCACCGGGGGTCGTACGGCCCCCGGTGCACGGCGCGGTTCACACATCTGGGACATTTCTCTATGCGCAAGAAGACGTTCGCGGCGGCCGCGCTGCTCGCCGCCGCCACGCTGACGCTCTCCGCCTGCGGCAGCGGCGACAAGGGCGAGGGTCCTGTCACCGTCGTCTCCGAGGAGACCTCGCAGCAGGCGGCCACCGTGCTCGACCAGCCCTTCGAAAAGCCGGACCTCGTCCTCACCGACACCCGGGGCAAGTCGTACGACCTCCGCAAGGAGACCGCCGGCCGGCCCACGCTCATCTACTTCGGCTACACCAACTGCCCCGACATCTGTCCGCTGACGATGAACAACCTCGCCGTCGCCAAGAAGCAGCTGTCCAAGGCCGACCAGGACAGACTGCGGATCGTGTTCGTCACCACCGACCCGCAGCGGGACACCCCGGCCGCGCTCGGCGCCTGGCTCAAGGGCATCGACCCCCAGGTCGTCGGCCTGACCGGCGACTTCGCCACCATCCAGGCCGGGGCCCGTAGCGTCGGCATCACCGTCGAGGCACCGCACCAGGACAAGAACGGCAAGACCGTCTCCACGCACGGCACCCAGGTCATCGCCTTCTCGCCGAAGACCGACGCGGGCTATCTGGTCTACAGCGACCAGGCCACCGTCGACGACTACACCAAGGACCTTCCCAAGATCGTCAAGGGGGAGAACCCGTGAGGCGCCGGGGCACCGCCACCGCGGTGGCGGCCGGGGTGACCCTCGGGGCACTGGTCCTGGCGGGCTGCGGCGGCCCGGACTCCGATGCCGCGGGCGCCTCGGGGGCCGAGCTGTCCGTCAGCTCCGCCTACATGCCGCAGCCGGTCTCCGCCTCGATGGCCGCGGGCTTCCTGACCATCGCCAACACGGGCTCCGCGAAGGACGAACTGACCTCCGTCACCAGTGACATCGCGGGCAGCGTCACCGTCCACGAGACCGTCGGCACCTCGATGCAGGAGGTGACCTCCCTCGACGTACCCGCCCACGGGCGGCTCGTCTTCGAAAGCGGCGGGAACCACCTGATGTTCGAGAAGCTGAAGCGCAGGCCCACGCAGGGCCAGAAGGTGACCGTCGAGCTGCACTTTGCGCAATCCGGCCCTGTCACGGTCGAGATACCGGTGAAGTCGGCTACGTACAACCCCAAGACCGGGCACTGAGGGAGGGACCACCTTGACACAGACCATCGCCCCACGCGTGCGCACCCTGGTGCTGCTGTTCCTGGCCGTCATCGGCGCGAGCCTCGTCGCCGCCGGTCCGGCCTCCGCGCACGCCGCGCTGACCGGCAGCAACCCCGCGCAGGGGGTGGTGGTCGACAAGGCACCGACGCAGATCTCGCTCACCTTCTCCGAGCAGGTCGCCCTGTCCGACGACGCGCTGCGCGTACTCGACCCCAAGGGCAAGCGCGTCGACACCGGCAAGCCGGCCAACACCAGCGGCACCACGTACGCCGTGGGGCTGCACAGCGGACTGCCCGACGGCACCTACACCGTCACCTACCAGGTCGTCTCGGCGGACAGCCACCCCGTCGCCGGCGCCTACACCTTCTCCGTCGGCGCTCCCTCGCGGACCGCGGTCTCCGCCGACGGGCCGACCGTCGGCGGCGGGGTGGTCGGCTGGCTGTACGGCTTCGGGCGGTACCTGTCGTACGCCGGTTTCATCGTGCTGACCGGCGGGGCCGCCTTCGTCCTCGCCTGCTGGCAGCGCGGCAGCGGGGTGCGGGCCGTGCAGCGGCTCGTCGTCTCCGGCTGGATCACGCTGACCGCGGCCACCCTCGCCCTGCTGCTCCTGCGCGGCTCCTACACCGGCTCCGGCAAGGTCGGCGACATCTTCGACCTGAACCTGCTCGGCACGGTCCTCCAGACCAAGACCGGCGCCGCACTGGTCTCCCGGCTGCTGCTGCTCGCCGCGGCCGCGCTGTTCATCGCCGTGCTGTTCGGGGCCTACGACAAGCGCGAGGCCGAGGAGAAGCGGGACCTGACCTTCGGGCTCGCGCTCGGCGGAACCGTGGTGGCCGCCGGGCTCGCCGCGAGCTGGGCGATGGCCGAGCACGCCTCGACCGGCCTCCAGCCGGGCATCGCCATGCCGGTCGACGTCGTCCACCTGCTGGCCGTCGCCACCTGGCTCGGCGGGCTGGCGACCCTGCTCGTCGCGCTCTACCGGGCCCCCGCGCACACACCCGTCGACAGCCAGGCCGTACGCCGCTTCTCGGCGGTCGCCTTCGGCAGCGTCCTGGCTCTCGTGGCGACCGGTGTCTACCAGTCGTGGCGTCAGCTGGGCTCCTGGTCGGCCTTCACCGACACCGCCTACGGCCAGCTGCTCCTCGTCAAGATCGGCCTGGTGGCGCTGCTCGTCGGCATCGCCTGGGTCTCGCGCCGGTGGACGGCACGGCTGTCCGACTCGCCGACGGCCCACGCCCTGGTGAAGCCGCGCGAGGACCGGGACGGCACCTCGGACGAGGAAGCCATCTCGGACGAGGACGACGTCCAGCAGGCCAAGGAGCCCGCGGGAGCGCGGAAGGGTTCCGTGTCCGCGGCCACGAAGACGGCCACCGGCGCGAAGGCGGCGGGTGTCCCGGAGGCCGGCGCGAAGGCGGCGACCGCAGGGGCCCCCGAACGCGCCGCCCAGCTCGCCCGGCAGCGTGCCGCGGTCGAGGCCGCCCAGCAGAAGCGGCTGCGCGACGCCGACCCCGAGCGCCACGGGCTGCGCCGGTCGGTGCTCGCCGAAGCAGGCGTCGCCGTCGTCCTGCTGGCCGTCACCACCGTGCTGACCCAGACCGAACCCGGCCGTACCGAGCAGGACGCCAAGGCCGCCACCGGGTCCTCGTCGTCCGCCTCCTCGGACCCCTCCGCCTCGGGTGCGGTGACCCTCGACATGCCCTTCGACACCGGCGGCAAGGACGGCAAGGGCGTGGTGACCGTCGACCTCGACCCCGCGCGGGTCGGCGCCAACGAGATGCACGTCTACGTGGAACGGCCCAACGGCCGCGGCTTCGACGTCCCCGAGGTGAAGGTCGCCTTCACCCTCGCCGCCAAGAGCATCGGCCCGCTGCCCGTCGTCCCCGACCACATCACCACCGGACACTGGGCGGCGAGCGGGGTACAGCTCCCCATGGCCGGCGACTGGAAGATCGCCGTGACCGTGCGGACCTCCGACGTCGACCAGGTGACCGTCTCCAAGAACGCGCAGATCGGCTGAACCGCACCATGCCTGACCCGTCCATCCCGCAGACCCGTACCCCCGAGGCCGCCCCCGGGGCTGACGGCTCCGCACCGGCTCCCGCCGCCGGGGGCCTCACCCGGCGCACGCTGCTCGGCACCGCCGGCGCCACCGGGCTCGTCCTCGGCGCGGCGGGCGCGGCCGCGGGCTACGCCGCCGCGCCCGCCGAGGCCACCCCGCTCACCGCGCTCGGCACCGGCCGGGCGATGTTTCACGGGAAACATCAGCCCGGCATCACCGAGGGCCTCCAGGCCCGTGGCCATCTCGTCGCCTTCGACCTGACGGCCGGTGCGGGCCGCAGGGAGGCGGCCGCGCTGCTGCGCCGCTGGTCGGTCACCGCCGAACGGCTGATGTCCGGCGCGGCCGCCGCACACGACGACACCGGCGTGGCCCGGGACGCCGGTCCGTCCTCGCTCACGCTGACCTTCGGGTTCGGCCACAGCTTCTTCACGCGGACCGGGCTGGAGAAGCAGCGCCCGGTCTCCCTCGACCCGCTGCCCGACTTCTCCTCCGACCACCTCGACAAGTCCCGCAGCGACGGCGACCTGTGGGTGCAGATCGGGGCCGACGACGCCCTGGTCGCCTTCCACGCCCTGCGCGCCGTCCAGAAGGACGCGGGCAGCGCTGCGCGGGTCCGCTGGCAGATGAACGGCTTCAACCGCTCGCCCGGCGCCACCGCGCGCCCCATGACCGCCCGCAACCTCATGGGCCAGCTGGACGGCACCCGCAACCCCAAGCCCGCCGAGTCCGACTTCGACCGGCGGATCTTCGTGCCCGCGTCCGGTTCGAAGGACCCGGCCTGGATGTCCGGCGGCTCCTACGCCGTCGTACGCCGTATCCGCATGCTCCTCGACGACTGGGAGCGGCTCTCGGTCGCGGCCCAGGAGCAGGTGATCGGACGGCGCAAGGACACCGGCGCGCCGTTGTCCGGGGGCGGCGAGACGACCGCGATGGACCTGGAGAAGCGGGACTCCGCGGGCGATCTGGTCGTCCCGCTCGACGCGCACGCCCGGATCACCCGGCCCGACACCAACGGCGGCGCGGCCATGCTCCGGCGCCCCTTCTCGTACCACGACGGCATCGACCCGGACGGCACGCCGGACGCGGGGCTGCTCTTCGTCTGCTGGCAGGCCGACCCGCTGCGCGGCTTCGTACCGGTGCAGCGCAAGCTCGACCGGGGCGACGCGCTGTCGAAGTACATCCGCCACGAGGCCAGCGCGCTGTTCGCGGTGCCGGGCGGCGCGGCCGAGGGGGAGTACGTGGGGCAGCGGCTGCTGGAGGGATGAGCCCCGGCCACCGGTCGAGACGGGCACGCCGGTTGCCTGCACGGGCCACTAGGGTGAGGCCATGCCAGCCAGTTATGCGTATCTCGGCCCCGAAGGCACCTTCACCGAAGTCGCCCTGCGGACCCTCCCGGAAGCGGCGACCCGGGAGCTGATCCCGTACGTGTCCGTGCAGTCCGCGCTGGACGCGGTACGCACCGGCGAGGCCGAGGCCGCGTTCGTGCCGATCGAGAACTCCGTCGAGGGCGGCATCACCACCACCCTGGACGAGCTGGTCGCGGGCGCGCCGCTGATGATCTACCGCGAGGTGCTGCTGTCCATCACCTTCGCGCTGCTGGTCAAGCCCGGCACCCGGTTGTCCGACATCAAGACGGTCACCGCGCATCCGGCCGCGCAGCCGCAGGTGCGCAACTGGCTGCGGGCCAACCTCCCGAACGCGGTCTGGGAGTCGGCCGCCTCGAACGCGGACGGCGCCCGCCTGGTCCAGGAGGGCCGCTACGACGCGGCTTTCGCGGGGGAGTTCGCGGCCGCCCGCTACGGTCTCGAACCGCTGGAGACCGGCATCCACGACGCCGAGAACGCCCAGACCCGGTTCGTGCTGGTCGGCCGGCCCGCCCGGCCCGCGGCTCCCACCGGCGCGGACAAGACGTCCGTCGTGCTCCGGCAGCGCGACGACCACCCGGGCGGACTGCGCGACCTGCTGGGCGAGTTCGCCACCCGCGGCATCAACCTCATGCTGCTCCAGTCCCGTCCGACCGGCGCCGGCATCGGCAACTACTGCTTCTGTGTCGACGCCGAGGGGCACATCTCCGACCGACGGGTGGCGGAGGCGCTGACGGGGCTGAAGCGGATCTGCCTGGAGGTGCGGTTCCTCGGTTCCTACCCGCGCGCGGACATCGGCGTCGAGGACGTACGAGCGCTGCCCCGGGGGACGTCGGACGCGGAGTTCGTGGAGGCGGCGGACTGGGTGGCGCGTTGCCAGGACGGCCGTTTCTAGTCAGGTCGGTCCGTTCTCTGCCGCATTCTGGTTATCCACAGGCGTTATCCACAGGTCCTCATCTCGACCTGGGGACAAGTCGACAGTGAAGCACCATTCAGTCGACAAATCGGCCCACAGGGCCCGAGTGCACCCTCACCCTGATGGACCACCTTTCGTCCACCCTTTTCCTTCGATCAACCCTTTAGGGTGAACTCTTTCCACTCGAAAGTGTGGGGAAATGGGGTTTACGCCGAGAAACCAGAGCCCCGCCAGACGGGCCGGAGTGATCAATTCCAACATCCACAGATCATCCTCACAGCCTGTGGATAACTCGTCGGGGGTGTGGACGCCTGTGGACAGCCGCGTCCCAAACTCCCGCCCTCCACAAGGCAATCCGGTCAGCCGCCGCCCGGGACGTGCTCCGCCCGGACAGGCGGGTCACTATTTATTGACACGCGAGATATTTCGCCCATGAGTGAACGTAAGCGGCGAATCGCATCTGCCGGAATCTGAGTCGTAACCGGCAACCGCGCACCGGTAGCCTTGAGCGCGTGATTGACCTTCGCCTGCTCCGTGAGGACCCCGACCGTGTGCGCGCCTCCCAGCGTGCCCGTGGAGAGGACGTCGCGCTCGTCGACGCTCTCCTGTCTGCCGACGAGCGGCGCAGGTCGTCCGGCGTCCGCTTCGACGAGCTCCGCTCCGAGCAGAAGGTGCTCGGCAAGCTGATCCCCAAGGCCTCCGGCGACGAGAAGGCCGAGCTGCTGGCCAAGGCCGGCAAGCTGGCCGCCGACGTCAAGGCGGCGGACGCCGAACAGAACGAGGCGGACGAGCAGACCAAGAGCCTCCTGCTCCAGCTCGGCAACCTCGTGCACCCGGACGTCCCGGTCGGCGGCGAGGAGGACTTCGTCGTCCTGGAGACGCACGGCACGATCCGCGACTTCGGCGCCGAGGGCTTCGAGCCCAAGGACCACCTGGAGCTCGGCGAGTCGCTCGGCGCCATCGACGTCGAGCGCGGTGCCAAGGTGTCCGGCTCGCGCTTCTACTACCTGACCGGCGTCGGCGCACTCCTGGAGCTCGCCCTCGTCAACGCGGCGATCGCGCAGGCCACCGAGGCCGGCTTCACCCCGATGCTGACCCCCGCGCTGGTCCGCCCGCGCGCCATGGAGGGCACCGGCTTCCTCGGCCAGGCCGCGGAGAACGTGTACCACCTGGAGAAGGACGACTACTACCTGGTCGGCACCTCCGAGGTCCCCCTCGCCGCTTACCACATGGACGAGATCCTCGACGCCGAGAAGCTTCCGCTGCGGTACGCGGGCTTCTCGCCGTGCTTCCGCCGCGAGGCCGGCACGTACGGCAAGGACACCCGCGGCATCTTCCGCGTGCACCAGTTCGACAAGGTCGAGATGTTCTCGTACGTGGCCCCCGAGGACGCCGAGAACGAGCACCGGCGGCTCCTGGAGTGGGAGAAGCAGTGGCTGACCGGCCTCGAACTGCCCTTCCAGGTCATCGACGTGGCCTCCGGCGACCTCGGTGCCTCCGCGTCCCGCAAGTTCGACTGCGAGGCGTGGATCCCGACCCAGGGCAAGTACCGCGAGCTGACCTCGGCCTCCAACTGCGACGGCTTCCAGGCCCGCCGGCTGTCCGTCCGCATGCGCGACGGCAAGAAGGTCCAGCCGCTCGCGACGCTCAACGGCACCCTGTGCGCCGTACCGCGCACGATCGTGGCGATCCTGGAGAACCACCAGCTGGCCGACGGCTCGGTGCGCGTGCCCGAGGTGCTCCGGCCCTACCTGGGCGGCCGTGAGGTCCTGGAGCCGGTCGCCAAGTGAGCACCACCCCGGACTTCCCGTACCGGCTGATCGCGACCGACCTCGACGGAACGCTTCTGCGTTCCGGCGAGTCGGTGTCGCTGCGCACGCGTGACGCACTCGCCGCGGCCACCGCGGCGGGCGCCGCGCACATCGTGGTGACCGGACGGGCGGCCCCCTGGACCCGGCACATCCTCGACGACCTCGGTTACCGGGGTCTCGCGGTCTGCGCCCAGGGCGCCCAGGTCTACGACGCCGGCGCGCACCGGCTGCTGACGTCGGTGACCCTGGACCGGCAGCTCGCGGCGCTGGCCCTGGCCAAGATCGAGGCCGAGGTGGGCCCGCTGTTCCTGGCGGCGAGCCGCGACGGTCTGGACGGCGAGGTGCTGGTGGGCCCCGGTTACGCGGTCACGGGCGCGCTTCCGGCCACCCCGTTCACGGACGTCTCCGACCTGTGGAGCGCCCCGCTGAACAAGATCTACATACAGCACCCGACGCTCACGGACGACGAGCTCGCCGAGGCGTCCCGTCAGGCCGCGGGCGGTTTCGTCACGGTGGCGATGGCGGGGCACGGCATCGTCGAGCTGCTGCCGCTGGGGCTGTCCAAGGCCACCGGCCTGTCCCTGGCGGCCCGCCGCCTGGGTCTGAAGGCAGCGGACACGATCGCCTTCGGCGACATGCCCAACGACATCCCGATGTTCGGGTGGGCCGGCCACGGCGTCGCCATGGCCAACGCCCACGAGGAGCTGAAGGCGGTCGCCGACGAGGTGACGTCCTCCAACGAGGAGGACGGTATCGCGGTGGTGCTGGAGCGGTTGCTGGGCTGAGCCCTCGGGCTTCTCGGTTCTCTCGGGCTCTCGGTTCTGCGGAGGATGCACGGATCGAACGTGCGCGGGGGGACACCCCGACCTCGGCTTAGCAAGCCGGTGCCTTGCCTCTCGGCCAATCCTCCGGGTGGGCGGCCCACGCGAGTGCGATTCGCGTGCTCGAAGCGGCCGCCCCGGGCAGCTCACCAGCAGGGCGGAATCGACGGAGGTGACTACTCCGGAATCCGCCGCACGCTGCCCTGCCGGGAGCTGGACGTACTGTCGTGCATGGACATCGTCCCGCTCCTCTCCCAGATCGTGGCGCCGGCTCGGGTCCGGCCGCTCGGACATCACCACTGTGCCCGACCGCCGTACCCGACGCCACCGAATATCGGGGGCCCGCGCGGCCGCTACCGGCGCCGCCATCTGCGGCGCCGGGCCTTGCTGAAGAACCATCCGGCGGGCGGTTCGTCGGAGCGCCAGGGCTGCGGCCCGGGCTGCTCCGCCCGCCAGCGGGCGGCGAGCATCCGGGCCCGCGCGGACGGCTCGGCCGTCTCGGCGGCCCGTATGAACCCCTCGTCCAGGACGAGATCGTCCCAGCCGTCGCCGTCCGGCGTGCCCGCTTCGCGATCGTCGTCCCGCGGTGTCTCCTCTGCCATGCCCGGCCCTCCCAGCCGTCCATCCGTTCTGCCCAGTGTGCGCCGACCGGGATGAAGCCGCCGTCAGGGCCGGGGCCCGGCCGCTACTCCTCGCCGGCGAGGGTCAGCGTGCGCAGCTTGCGGCCCGCGTACCAGGTGGCCAGCACGGTGACCGCGACCAGCAGGACCGTCGCCGTGGTCAGCCCGACGTCGGAGGTGACGAGGTCCCCGCCGGCCACCTTGTGGGCGACGGCCAGCGACCACTGCTGGACGCTGAGCGTGCGCGCGCCGGGCACCAGGGAGCCGAACAGCGCCTCCCAGACCAGGGCGTAGACGAGGCCGAAGACCACCGCGTGCCGGGACACCGTGCCCAGCAGCAGGAAGAGCGCCGCGTAGGCGATGGAGGCGACCAGCGCGGCCACCGTGTAGGCGACGGCGATCTGCTGCCCGTTGCCGTTGAGGATCAGTCCGGCGAGCAGGGTCGGCAGCGCCGAGAACACCATCGTCACCGCGATCGCCACGATCAGCTTGGTGAAGATGATCGTGGGCCGCTTGAGCGGCTTGGACAGCAGGTACACCACCGAGCCGTCGTCGATCTCCGGGCCGATCGCTCCGGTGCCGGCGATGACGCCGATGATCGGCACCATCGTGGCGAGCGCCAGCCCGCCCAGCACGTCCGCCGCGGTCTGGTCGTCGGCCCCGGTGAGGGCCCGGACGGCCACCGAGATCACGATCAGCAGCAGCGGCAGCGCGCCGAGGACGAGGGCCCGCTTGCGGCCGAGCAGGGCCCGGTAGGTGAGCCGGGCGACTGTGGGGTCGTACATGTTCGGCCTCCTACGCCGCGACGAGATACGAGAAGACGGACTCGAGGGACTCGTCGGACGGCGAGACCGTGAGCAGCCGGATGCCGTGCTCCCTGGCCACCCGGGGCAGCAGGGCCGTGAACCGGCCGAAGTCGACGGCCTGGACGCGCAGTGCGCCCTCGGCGAGATCGACCTCGATGCCGGACGTCGACGGGTCGGCGATCAGCGCGGCCGCGAGGGCGCGGTCGTCGCTGGAGCGCACCAGATAGCGGTGCGGGCGGTCGGTCATCAGACGGCGGATGCGGCGGAAGTCGCCGCTCGCCGCGTGCCGGCCGGCCACGATCACCTCGATGTGCCGGGCGAGCTGCTCGACCTCCTCCAGGATGTGGGAGGAGAACAGCACCGTGCGTCCCTCGTCGCCCATGCGCCGCAGCAGGTCCATGAGCTGCATGCGCTGGCGCGGGTCCATGCCGTTGAACGGCTCGTCGAGCAGGAGCAGGGACGGCTCGTGGACCAGCGCGGAGGCCATCTTCACGCGCTGGCGCATGCCCTTGGAGTAGGTGGAGATCTTCCGGTCCTGGGCGTACTCCATCTCGACGGTGGCCAGCGCCTTGCGGGCCGCCTTGTCGCCCAGTCCGTGCAGTTCGGCGTTGGCGACGACGAACTCGCGCCCGGTGAGGAAGTCGTACATCGCCTCGCGTTCGGGGACGATGCCGATCTGCCGGTAGATCTGCTCGTTGCGCCACACCGGCCGGCCGTCGAGGGTGACGGACCCGGTGGAGGGGGCGAGGAAGCCGCCCATCATGTTGATGAGGGTGGACTTCCCGGCGCCGTTGGGGCCGAGCAGGCCGGTGACGCCGGGACCGATGGTCATGGTGATGTCGTTGACGGCGACCACGTTGCCGAACCAGCGGGAGACGTGGTCGATGCTGAGCGTGGTCACAGTCCGGCCTTTCGGTAGCGGCGCATCAGAAGGCCGTAGCAGGCGGCGCTCAGGCCCAGGACGGCGAGGACGTACACCACGCCCTGTGCGTGCGAGGGGCCGACGCCGCCGGGGAACGACGAGGTCGCGCCGAGGAAGGCGGACTGCACTCCGTCGATGAGCGTGATGGGCGAGAACAGGCCGACCCAGGGGATGACGTTCGCGCTGTCCTGGACGTCGGCGATCGCCTGGAGCGTGGAGACCGCCCCGTAGGAGATGGTCAGTACGGCGATGACGGCGGCGATGCCGAACCCGCGGCGCGGGGTCAGGGCGGCGATGACCAGGCCGATACCGGCGAACAGCACCGACAGCAGGGCCACGGCGAGGAGTCCCTGCGCGAATCCCTCGGTCTGGTCGCCGAAGTCGAGCTTGGCCAGCAGCGCGCCGACGTACAGCACGAGCAGCGGGGCGGCGGTGAGGGCGAACAGCGCCGAGGCCAGGGCCGCGTACTTCGCGAGGACGTAGTCGGAGGTCTCGATCGGCCGCGAGAAATACAGCGGGACGGTCCTGAAGCGCAGGTCGCGCGAGACGGACTGGGGCGCCTGCGAGGCGACGTACAGGCTGATGACGGCCTGCATGACGATCGCGTAGCGCGTGTAGTCCAGCGGCAGGTCCTTGGCCTTGGTGAAGACGGCGACGGCGACCATGATGGCGGCCGGCACGCACATCACCACGAACAGCAGCATCGGCAGCACCTTGGACTTGACCGAGCGGCCCAGTCCGTACGCCCCGCGCAGGGACTGCGAGTACAGGGAGCGGCGGGCGTAGGCGCGGCCCAGGCGCGGGCCGTCGTAGCCGCGGTAGCCGATGTCGTGGATACGGCTCTGGTCACCCGCCGGGACGGGTGCGACGGGGTGCTCAACCGTCATGGCCGACCGCCTCCTTGCGCTGTGTGTCGCTGTCCGTGTCGTTCTTGAAGACCTCGGAGATGTGGTGTCTGCGCTGCTCCATCCGCACCAGGCCGAGACCGAGGTCGGCGACGACGTCGCGGACCAGGTCGTACGTCTGCTCGCCCTGGGCGGTGAGCAGCAGGACGTGGCCCGCGCCGGGCAGTCCGCCGCTGCCGTCGACGACCTCCGCGCCGCGCGCGTGCAGCGCCTCGCGCACCGCGCGGGTGCCGTCGGGGTGCTCGTCGGTGTCGGTGACCTCGATGGCGAGCGTGGTGGTGGTCTGGGTGAAGTCGGTGGTGGAGCTGGAGCGCAGCAGTTTGCCGCCGTCGATGACGACGACGTGGTCGCAGGTGCGCTCCAGTTCGCCGAGGAGGTGCGAGGTGACCAGGACCGAGATGCCGAAGTCCGTGTGGATACGGCGGATCAGGCCGAGCATGTCGTCGCGGCCCACGGGGTCGAGACCGTTGGTCGGCTCGTCGAGGAAGACCAGCTGCGGGTCGTGGACCAGAGCCTGGGCGAGCTTCACCCGCTGCTTCATGCCGGTCGAGTAGCCGCCGATCGGACGGTAGCGCTCCTCGTACAGACCGACGTGGCGCAGGGTGTCCGCGGTGCGCTCGCGCGCGGCGGTGGGCGGCAGGCCGGACATGCGGGCCATGTGCACGACGAACTCGGTGGCCGAGACGTCGGGCGGCAGGCAGTCGTGCTCCGGCATGTACCCGACGCGTTCGCGGATGGCGGCGCCTTCGGTGGCGACGTCGAGGCCGAACACCTCGGCACGGCCCTCGGTCGCGGGGGACAGACCCAGCAGGATCTTGATCAATGTGGACTTGCCGGCTCCATTGGCTCCGACGAGCCCGGTCACACCGGGGCCGACGTCCACGGAGAGCCGGTCAAGCGCGGTCACCCGGGGGAACCGCTTGCTCAGGCTTTCGGTCGCGATCACAGTCACGTCGTCGACGGTAGTGACGCGTACCACGCGGGTCGTCACCCCGCAGAGCTGTCTTGATGTCGGTCTGGAGTCGTACGGGAATCTCAGGGTCACCCTGAGGTCGCCCCCCCGCCCGTCCGGCCGGATCCCTTCCCCCGGGCGTGCCGGACCATCCGCCTCCCTCCCTATTGACGATTCCTCTAACAACTGCGAGATTCGCCGGTGCAGCACCTTCCGGCTGGACGACGATCTACCGCGCATGCGGCGCGGGGCGAAGGACAGGTGACGCGGGTGGCACGGGCGACACGGGTGACGACGCTGAAGGACGCGCGGGAGCGCCGGGTGCGGACCGGCGGGGTCGAGTTGTGCGTGGCCGAGCTGGGCGACCCAGGGCGGCCGACGGTGGTCCTGGTGCACGGCTACCCGGACAGCAAGGAGGTCTGGTCGGAGGTCGCCGTGCGGCTCGCCGACCGCTTCCACGTGGTCCTGTACGACGTCCGGGGCCACGGCCGCTCCACGGCTCCGCGCCCGCTGCGCGGGGGCTTCACCCTGGAGAAGCTGACGGACGACTTCCTCGCGGTCGTGGACGCGGTCAGCCCGGACCGGCCGGTGCACCTGGTCGGGCACGACTGGGGGTCGGTGCAGGCCTGGGAGTTCGTCACGGCCGGCCGCACCGAGGGCCGGATCGCGTCCTTCACCTCGATGTCCGGGCCGTCGCTCGACCACTTCGGGCACTGGATCAGGTCGCGGGTGAAGCGGCCGACCCCCCGCCGGCTGGGCCAGCTCCTCGGCCAGGGCGCCAGGTCCTGGTACGTGTACCTGCTGCACACACCCGTGCTGCCGGAGCTGGCCTGGCGCGGACCGCTCGGCAGACGCTGGCCGGCGCTCCTGCGCCGCCTGGAGAAAGTCCCTGCGGGCGACTACCCGACCTCGTCGCTGCCCTCGGACGCCGCGCACGGCGCCTGGCTGTACCGGGACAACGTCCGGGCCAGGCTACGCAGACCCCGCCCGGACGCCCGCGCGCACGCGCCCGTGCAACTCGTGACGCCGCTCGGGGACGTGTTCCTGTCGCAGCGGCTCTACGACGAACTGGAGCAGTGGGCTCCACGGCTGACCCGGCGCACCCTCCCCACGGGGCACTGGATCCCACGCACCCGGCCCGATCAGCTCGCCGCCTGGATCGCCGAGTTCGCGACCGATGCGGAGAGGGGGCTCCCGGGGGATCGCGGGAACAAGCCTGGGGCTGGGTGAAGCCGCCGGTCCGACCGCCGCGGGCTGACTGCCTGCGCTGCCTGCCTGCGCGCCTGTCCGCCTGCGCGCCTGCGCGCCAGCCCGCCCGCCGGGTCCGGACACCTCGGGTCGGGTTGCCTCAAGTCGCCCCGCAGCAGTCGATCTTGACGAAATCACCTGAATCGACAAGCAGTTGTCCACAGATCGCTCAATTCATCTGTGGATAACTAGAGTTGGCTGTGGACCAAACATCCACGGCAAAACAAAGTGCGTGATCCACGTCTCTCCCGCCATGCTGTCGGGATGGACGAAAGACGCACCGTGAAGGTGTCCAAGTACCTCTCGAAACACTTGCGTCATCAGCCCGAGCGCATCGGTCTGACCCTCGACGACGGGGGCTGGGTCGAGATCGAGGCGCTGATGGCGGCGGCCTCCGCCCACGGATTCCGCTTCACCCGGGACGAGCTGGACCATGTGGTCGCCGTGAACGACAAGAAGCGCTTCGCGGTCGAGGGCACCCGGATCCGGGCCAGCCAGGGCCACAGCGTCGAGGTCGACCTCGGACTGCCGCCGACGCCCCCACCGCCGTACCTCTTCCACGGAACCGTGGCCGGCCGTCTGGACGCGATCCGCGCCGAGGGCCTGCGGCCCATGAACCGGCACGACGTGCACCTCTCCGCCGACCGCGAGACGGCGACCCGCGTCGGCGCCCGCCGCGGACGGCCCGTCGTGCTCTCCGTGGACGCCGCCGCGATGCACCGCGACGGCCATGTCTTCCAGGTCAGTGCGAACGGAGTGTGGTTGACGAAAGCCGTGCCCCCGCAGTATCTGCGGTTTCCCCAGCCACACTGAAGACGTGACCGCGCGCCAACGGCTCGGATGCGTGCGGTGACCGTTTCACGTGAAACGCAGACGGCCGCTTACGCTCGATCCATGAGTCTGCGCCTGAGCACTGTGATCCTTCCGTACCTCCGCTGGCACGAGGGCGGCCGTACGGCATGGACCCGCGCCGAGGACCTCGGTTTCCACACCGCGTACACCTACGACCACCTGTCCTGGCGCACCTTCCGGGACGGCCCCTGGTTCGGTGCGATCCCGACGCTGACCGCTGCCGCGGCCGTGACCGAACGACTGCGTCTGGGCACCCTGGTGACCTCGCCGAACTTCCGGCACCCGGTGACCCTCGCGAAGGACCTCATCTCCCTGGACGACGTCTCCGGCGGCCGGGTCACCCTCGGCATCGGCGCGGGCGGCACCGGCTTCGACGCCACCGCCCTCGGGCAGGAGCCCTGGACCCCGCGTGAGCGTGCCGACCGGCTGGCCGAGTTCGTCCCCCTGCTCGACCGCCTCCTCACCGAGGACTCGGTGTCGTACGAGGGCGACTTCTACTCGGCGCACGAAGCACGCAACATCCCCGGATGCGTACAGCGTCCGCGGCTGCCCTTCGCCGTGGCCGCCACGGGCCCGCGCGGACTGAAGCTCGCCGCGCAGTACGGGCAGGCGTGGGTGACCACCGGCGACCCCAAGCTGTACGAGAACGGCACCCCGGAGGAATCGCTCCGCGCCCTCGGCGGCCAGGTCGGGAAACTGGCCGACGCCTGTGCCGAGCTCGGCCGGGACGTGAACGAGCTGGACAAGATCCTGCTCACCGGCTTCACCCCGGACCGCGGCCGTCCGCTGGAGTCGCTCGACGCGTTCGTGGACTTCGCCGGCCGGCATCAGGAGCTGGGCTTCACCGAGCTGGTCGTCCACTGGCCCATCCCCGAATCCGACTTCGCCGCGGACATGAAGGTCTTCGAACAGATCGCCATGGAGGCCCTGGCACAGCTGGGCTGACCTCCGGCACCGGGTCGTCCATGTCTCACCGGTACACACCGGCATGCCTGCGTGGGCATGCGCGAGAATGACCGGGTGACCTCAGCGACCAGAGCATCCGCGACCCAGGCCGCCGCCGTTCCCCCACGGCTGATCGCCACCGATCTCGACGGCACCCTGCTGCGCGACGACAAGTCGGTGTCGCCGCGCACGGTCGCCGCCCTCACCGCCGCCGAGGAGGCGGGGATCGAGGTCTTCTTCGTCACCGGCCGCCCGGCCCGCTGGATGGACGTCGTCAGCGCTCATGTCCACGGGCACGGCCTGGCGATCTGCGGAAACGGCGCGGCCGTGGTCGACCTGCACGGCGGCCCCGGCGCCCACCGGTTCGTGAAGGTGCGGGAGCTGGCCCGGCAGAACGCGCTGGACGCCGTACAGCTCCTGCGCGACGCGGCCCCCGGCACGGTGGTCGCCGTCGAGCAGACCTACGGCTTCCACCAGGAGCCCGCCTACCCGAAGCTGCACATGGAGATCCCCGACCATCTCGCCCCGGCCGAGGACCTGCTGGCGCCCGACGGCCCCTGTGGCACCGAGCCGGTACTGAAGATCCTCGCCTACCACCCCGACCTCGACCCCGACGCCTTCCTCGGCGTCGGCCGCCTCGCGATCGGCACCCGCGCCAGCGTCACCCGCTCCAGCCCGAGCGCCCTGCTGGAGATCAGCGGCCACGGCGTCTCCAAGGCCAGCACCCTCGCGCTGTGCTGTGCCGAGCGCGGCATCTCCCCCGAGGAGGTCGTCGCCTTCGGGGACATGCCCAACGACGTCGAGATGCTGACCTGGGCGGGCCGGTCGTACGCCATGGGCAACGCCCACCCGGACGTGGTCGCCGCGGCCTCCGGACGGACGGTCGCCAACAACGACGACGGAGTGGCGGTCGTGATCGAACGGATTCTGGCGGAGCGACTCTAGGGCCGGTCCGCCGGCTGTCCCACCGGCACCCCGCGGCCTTGGAGCCAGGGCACCGGGTCCAGTGCCGACTCCGGCTCCGCACCGGCCCGTACCTCGAAGTGCAGGTGCGGGCCGGTGGAGTTGCCGGTGGTGCCCGACTGGCCGATCCACCGGCCGGCCGTCACCCGGTCGCCCGGTTCGACACAGACAGCGGCGAGATGGGCGTACAGGGTGCGGTAGCCGCCGTCGTGGCGGACGACGACCTGGATGCCGAAGGCACCCCCGCAGGCGACCTTCACCACCCGGCCCGCGCCGACGGCCCGGACCGGGGTGCCGATCGGCACGGCGAAGTCCTGCCCGGTGTGCCGGTGCGCCCATCGCTCGCCCCGGCTGCCGAAGCCCGCGGACAGCCCGTACTCCTCCACGGGCGCCACCCACGCGCTCGTGACGCTCTTCGACGGCCGGCCGAGCCGGACCGTGCCGCCGCAGCTGCCCGCGGCGACCGAGGCGGCGGCCCGCGCCTGCAACCGCTCTCGGGCCTCGCCCAGCTTCGCCGCGATGCTCCTTCGCACCTCGGCCAGCACGCGGTTGCGCTTCTGCGCCAGCCGCCAGCGCGTGGTGGCCTTCGCCTGCTCGGCCACCAGCCGTGCCTCGGCCCGGCGGCTCCTCGCGATTCCGTCGTCGACGGCCCGCTCCGCCCCGGCGAGCCGCGCGGCCGCCCGTGGGACTGCGGCGCCCCGGGGGATTCCGGCATCGTCCCGGGGGATTTCGCCGTCCCGGGAGCGGGCGGTCCGGCCCCGGTCCTGGCGCAGGGCGGCACCTGCCCGGCGTTCGCGGTCCAGGAGCCGCCCGGCCCGCCGCACCCCGGCCAGCAGCTCCTCGGCCTCGTGCCGCCCCGCCTCGTACTGCCGCGCCACCGCCGCGTCCGCCTGATACAGCCGCACCACCTCCGCGCCCGCACCCGAACCCTGGACATCCTGTCCCTCCCCGGCATCCCCGCCGGCTCCCGTGGAGTGCGCCACGAACACCGCCAGTGCGCACAGCAGCACCGGAACCAGCAGCGGGCGAAGGCGAACTGAGTGCATGTCAGTGATCATCACCGGGTCGAGGGGGCCCGGTCCTGTTCAAGTCGTACGCACGGGGGACCCGTCACCCCGGACGGCCCAGCACGGACGACCCGGTACGGACAGCCCAGCGGGCTCAGTACGGTGCCTCCCACACCAGCGTCGTGCCGCGGCCGCCGGGCCCGATGCCCGGCCCGTACCGGCTGCCGCCGCCGAGCGACTCGGCACGCCGCGCGAGATTGCACAGGCCGCTGCGCCGGCCTCCCTCGGGGATTCCGACACCGTCGTCCGCGACCGTCAGCCGCACGCCGGGCCGGCCGTCCGGCAGGGTCGCCGTCGCGTCGACCACGACATCGATCCGAGCGGCCCCCGCGTGCCGGAAGGCGTTGGAGAGCGCCTCCCGCAGCGCGGCGACGAGGTTCGTCCCGGTGAGGTCGCCGACCAGGCCGTCGACCTCACCGACGAATCGGTGCGCCGGCCTGAAGCCGAGCGGTACGGCGGCCGTGTTGATCTCGCGCAGCATGCGCGTGCGCAGCGACGCGGCCGTGCCGAGGTCCTGGCGGAGCGCGAAGACCACGCTGCGGATCTCCTGGATGGTGACGTCGAGCTCGACGGCGGCCCTGTCGACCCGCTCCCGCACCTCGGGCACGACGGACCCGCGCCGGGCGTGCTGCAGCATCGTCCCCGCCGCGAACAGCCGCTGGACGACGACGTCGTGCAGGCCGCGGGCGATGCGCTCGCGGTCCTCGTACACCGCGAGCCGCTCCCGGTCGCGCTGTGCCTCCGCCATCATCAGGGCCAGCGCGGCCTGTGCGGCGAACTGCGCGGCGAGGGTGCGCTCGCTCCGCGTGAACGGCCGCTCCCCGCGGGCACGTGGTGTGACGAGGGCACCCAGAACGCGCCCGTCGCTCTTCAGCGGCAGCATCATCGTCGGCCCGTAGCCGTGCATGAACCCGGTGGACAGGCGTGGGTCGGTGGCCGCGTCGTCGACGAAGACCGGCTGCCCGTCGAGGAGTTCGGCGACGACCCGGTTCTCCGGCGGGACGACCACCCCCAGCAGGGCCGACGGCGGACGGGAGGCCACGGCGACGATCTCCAGGCCGCCTTCGTCGGCGGGCAGCAGCACCGCGCCGACGGCCGATCCGGACAGCCGGCAGGCCTGTTCGGCGACGACCTGGAGGGCGTCGTCGGCGTCACCGCCGGACAGCAGGGCGGTGGTGACGGCGACCGAACCGTCGATCCAGCGCTCACGCTGCTGAGCAGCCTCGTACAGGCGGGCGTTGCCCACCGCGATGCCCGCCTCCATGGCCAGCACCCGGACCACGTCGAGGTCGTGGTCGTGGAAGGGGCCGCCACCGCGCTTCTCGGTCAGATACAGATTGCCGAAGACGGCGTCGTGAACGCAGATGGGGACCCCGAGGAAGCTGCGCATCGGCGGATGGTGCGCGGGAAAGCCGCAGGACCGCGGGTCCTCGGCAAGGTCCGCGAGCCGGACCGGCTCCGGGTCGCGGATCAGTGCGCCCAGCAGTCCCCTGCGCCCGTCGGGCCGCCGTCCGATCCGGCGGGCGGTCGCCTCGTCGATCCCGTGGTGCACGAAGTCGGAGAGTCCCTCACCGTCCTCGGCGATGACACCGATGGCCGCGTACCGGGCCCCGGTCAGGTCGGCCGCCGTCTCACAGATACGGTCCAGGGTGGAGTGCAGCTCCAGGCCCCCGCCGACGGACCGCATGGCCTCCAGCAGCCGCAGGACCAGTCCCGCCGGTTCGGCCGACGGCTCCGACCGGGATTCGCGGGACGAGGCCGTGGACATGCCCCGAGCCTAATGAGTACCGTTTTGCACCGAAAGTCGACAGCGTCGGCCGGTCATCGCGCGGCGGCCTGCGGTCGGCCGGTCACCCCGTCGCCACCAGGAGCTCCGACTCCGCCTCCCGCAGCAGCATCCTGCGCAGCGGCCCGGCCGTGGCCGCCAGTTCCGCATAGGTCCCGCGCTGCACCACACGCCCCTCGTCCAGTACGAGCACCTCGTCCACGGCTTCGAGACCGGCCAGCCGATGGGTGATCAACAGGGTCGTGCGGCCCTCGGTGGCGGCCAGCAGATCGGCGGTGAGCGCGTCGGCCGTCGCCAGGTCGAGATGCTCGGCGGGCTCGTCGAGCACGAGCACGGGGAAGTCGGCGAGGAGCGCCCGGGCCAGCGCGAGCCGCTGCCGCTGCCCGCCGGACAGCCGGGCCCCGTGTTCGCCGATCAGCGTGTCCAGGCCGTCGGGCAGGCTGTCCGCCCAGTCCCACAGCCGGGCTCGCACGAGCGCGTCCCGCAGGTCGTCCTCGGTCGCGTCCTTCTTGGCGAGGAGCAGGTTCTCGCGCACCGAGCTGTCGAAGAGGTGCGCGTCCTGCGCGCACAGTCCGACCTGCCGCCGTACGTCGTCGCCGTCCAGGGCCTGCGCGTCCACACCCGCCAGCGTGTACGAGCCCGCGTCCGCGTCCAGGAAGCGCAGCAGCACCTGTGCGAGCGTCGTCTTGCCGGATCCGGACGGCCCGACGACGGCGATCCGGCGCCCCTGCGCCAGCGTGAGGTCGACCCCGCGGACCGCGTCCCGGTCCTGTCCGGCGTGCCGGGCGGACAGTCCCTTCACGACGACCGGGAACGGCGACGCCGGTGCCTGCCGGGGCCGTTGCGGCTCGCGAACGGGCTCGGGGGCGTCGAGCACCTCGTACACACGCTGTGCGCTCCTGCGGACGCGCTGCCGGGACTGTGCGGCGAGCGGCAGCCCGAGGACGGCCTCGAAGGCGGCCAGCGGTGTCAGGACGACGACGGCCATCGCCACCCCGTCCAGCCGCCCGGCGGCGACGGCCTGGGCGCCCACGGCGGCGCCGGCGGTCACGGTCAGGCCGCAGAGCAGCGCGGTCAGCCCGTCGCCGAGCGCGGTGGCCGCCGCGGCCCGCGAGGCGATCCGGGTGAGTGTCCTGTCTGCCGCGCGGACCTCCTCGGCGCGCACGGGCAGGGCTCCGGCGACGGTGATCTCCGCGGTGCCGGTGAGCAGGTCGGCCACCCGGGTGGCGAGCACGCCGCGGGCGGGGGCGAGGCGGTGTTCCGCACGCCGGGCCACGGCAGCGGTCACCAGCGGCACCCCGGCCCCGGCCGCGAGCAGTCCGGCCGCGAGCACGGCGCCCGCCTCGGGCAGCAGCCAGGCCGTGAACGCGACGGACCCGGCGAAGACGAGCACGGCGGCTCCGGCCGGCAGCAGCCAGCGCAGCCAGTAGTCCTGAAGGGCGTCGACATCGGCCACGAGCCGCGCGAGCAGATCACCCCGGCGGGTTTGGCGCAGCCCGGCGGGCGCCAGCCGCTCCAGCCGCCGGTACACGGCGACCCGGGTGTCGGCCAGCATCCGCAGCACGGCGTCGTGCGACACCAGCCGCTCGGCATAGCGGAAGACGGCCCGCCCGATCCCGAAAGCCCGGGTCGCCGTCACCGCCACCATCAGATACAGCACGGGCGGCTGCTGCGAGGCCCGCGAGATGAGCCACCCGGAGGTGGCCATCAGCCCGACGGCGCTGCCGAGCGCGAGGCCGCCGAGCAACAGGGCCAGGACGAGCCGCCCCCGCCGGGCGCCGGCCATGGAACGCACCCGGGCCAGGGTGCCCCGGGTGCTCGTCGTGGTGTGCGCCGAGGCCTCGTCGGCGGCGACGGACGTCTCCCCGGTCATCGTCTCGGCAGGACGGGCCGGAGCGCTCGCGGACCCGGCCGCCTCGGGAACGGCCGACTCGGCCGGTTCCAGCCGCACCACCCGGTCCGCCACCGCCAGCAGCGCCGGCCGGTGCACCACGAGGAGCACGGTCCGCCCCACCGCCAGCCGCCGCACCGCCTCGACGACCTCGGCCTCCGTGGCGCCGTCGAGCGCCGCCGTCGGCTCGTCGAGCAGCAGCACGGGCCGGTCCGCGAGGAACGCGCGGGCCAGCGCGAGCCGCTGCCGCTGTCCGGCGGACAGACCCGTGCCGTCCTCACCGAGCACGGTGGCGGTCCCGGCCGGAAGGGCGTCGACGAATTCCAGCGCTCCCGCGTCCCGCAGCGCCCGGCGTACCGCCTCGTCGTCCGCTTCGGGGCGGGCCAGCCGTACGTTCTCCGCGATCGTCCCGGCGTACAGATGCGGCCGCTGCGGCACCCAGGCGATCCGGGACCGCCACTGTGCGAGGTCGAGGCCGGCCAGGTCGGCCCCACCGACCAGGATCCGTCCCTCGGCCGGGTCCACGAAGCCCAGCAGGGCATGGAGCAGCGTCGACTTGCCCGCACCGCTGGGCCCCACGAGTGCGACCGTCTCCCCGGCCTGCACGGCGAAGGAGGCTCCGGCCACGGCGTCCACGGAGCGTCCGGGATACCTGACCGTCACTCCCTCGAAGGCGACACCTCCCGTCGGCACGGCGGCCGTTCCCGTCGCCGGGACGGGAGTCTCCAGCACGGCGAAGATCTCCTCGGCCGCCGCGAGCCCCTCGGCCGCCGCGTGGTACTGCGCCCCCACCTGACGCAGCGGCAGATACGCCTCGGGGGCGAGCACGAGGATGACCAGGCCGATGTACAGGTCCATCTCGCCGTGGACGAGCCGCATACCGATCGTCACGGCGACCAGGGCCACCGAGAGCGTCGAGAGCAGTTCGAGCGCGAACGAGGAGAGGAAGGCGATCCGCAGGGTGCGCATGGTCGCCTGGCGGTATTCGCCGGTGATACGCCGGATCGAGTCGGCCTGCGCCTTGGCGCGCCCGAACACCTTCAGCGTCGGCAGTCCCGCGACCACGTCGAGGAAGTGCCCCGAGAGCCGGGACAGCAGCCGCCACTGCCGGTCCATCCGGGACTGGGTGGCCCAGCCGATCAGCATCATGAACAGGGGGATGAGCGGCAGCGTGCCGACGATGATGGCGGCGGAGACCCAGTCCTCGGTGACGATCCGCGCGAGCACGGCCAGCGGTACGACGACGGCAAGACCCAACTGCGGCAGACAGCGGGCGAAGTAGTCGTCGAGGGCGTCGACTCCCCGGGTGGCGAGGGCGACCAGCGATCCGGTGCGCTGGCCGCTCAGCCATCCCGGACCGAGTACCGCCGCCCGCTCCAGCAACCGCATCCGCAGTTCCGACTTCACGGCCGCGCTCGCACGGTGGGCCGCCAGTTCGGTGAGCCAGGCGACCAGGGCACGTCCGCCCGCGACGGCCGCCAACAGCATCAGAGGAGTGCCGAGTTCACCGATCGTCAGCCCGTGCTGGAACGCGCCGACCACCACCTCGGCGATGAGCATCGCCTGGGCGATGACCAGTCCTGCCCCGAGGGCTCCCAGGCCGACGACAGCCACCAGGAAGAGGCGCGTGGCGCGGGCGTAGCGCAGAAGGCGCGGATCGATCGGTTTCACGTGAAACATGCCCTTCGGACCAGAAGGGTGTGTTTCACGTGAAACACACCCCCGATCGGACTCAGTGCGCGGCTTCGGCGAGGTGCTGCGTGCCGATCCGCTTGCGGAACACCCAGTAGGTCCAACCCTGGTAGAGCAGGACGATCGGCGTGGCGATCGCCGCACACCACGTCATGATCTTCAAGGTGTACGGGCTCGACGAGGCGTTGGTGACCGTGAGGCTCCAGTCCGGGTTGAGCGAGGACGGCATGACGTCCGGGAAGAGCGACAGGAACAGCATGGCCACGGCGGCCACGACGGTGAGGCCGGAGAAGGCGAACGACCAGCCCTCACGCCCCACCTGGTTCGCCGCGAGAGCCGCCACGAGGGCCACCACGGCCACGACCAGGGCCACCAGACTCTTGCCGTCCCCGCTGTCGACCTGCGTCCACAGCAGGAAGACCAGCGCCAGCACGGCGGTCACCAGACCGACCACGAGCGCCAGCTTCCGCGCCCGCTCCCGGATGTCCCCGACGGTCTTGAGCGCGGTGAACACCGCCCCGTGGAAGGTGAACAGCGTCAGCGTCACCAGGCCACCGAGGATGGCGTACGGGTTGAGCAGATCCCAGAAGTTGCCGACGTACTCGAAGCTCTGGTCGATCTTCACACCCCGCACGATGTTGCCGAAGGCCACACCCCACAGGAATGCCGGGATCAGGGAGGTCCAGAAGATCGCCGTCTCCCAGTTGCGCTGCCAGTTCTCCTCCGGCCGCTTGGCCCGGTACTCGAAGGCGACACCCCGGACGATGAGACAGACCAGAATGATCAGCAGCGGCAGGTAGAAGCCGGAGAACAACGTGGCGTACCACTCGGGGAACGCGGCGAAGGTCGCACCGCCCGCCGTCAGCAGCCACACCTCGTTGCCGTCCCAGACGGGCCCGATGGTGTTGATCAGCACCCGCCGCTCCGGGCGGTCCCGGGCGAGCAGCTTGGTGAGGATGCCCACCCCGAAGTCGAAGCCCTCCAGGAAGAAGTAACCGGTCCACAGGACGGCGATCAGAACGAACCAGACGTCGTGCAGTTCCATGACTGTGCAGCTCCCTCGGCCTAGTAGGAGAAGGCCATCGGCTTGTCGGCGTCACGGGGGTCGCCGCCGATCTTCGTGGGCGGGTTGAGGTCGTCCTCGGTGAGCTCCGGCGGGCCTGCCTTGATGTACTTCACCAGCAGCTTGACCTCGACGACGGCGAGGATGGCGTACAGCGCGGTGAAGACGATCATCGAGGTGAGGACCTCACCCTGGGAGACGCCGGGGGAGACCGCCTGCCGGGTCTGGAGCACGCCGTAGACGACCCACGGCTGACGGCCCATCTCGGTGAAGATCCAGCCCCAGGAGTTGGCGATCAGCGGGAAGCCCAGGGTCCAGATCGCCACGAGCCAGTAGAGCTTGCCGAGTTTCGGGCTGAGCGCCTTGTTCTTGAAGAGCACCAGATGCGGCACCTCGTCCTCGCCGACCCTGAGGTGCTGGGCCAGCATGAACTTCTTGCGGGTCAGCCAGAGTCCGACCAGCCCGATGGCGAAGGACGCCATGCCGAAGCCGATCATCCAGCGGAACGCCCAGAAGGTGACCGGAATGATGGGCCGGTAGTCGCCAGGACCGTACTTCTGCTGCTCGGCCTTGTTGGTGTCGTTGATGCCGGGGACGTACGAGCCGAAGTCGTCGTCGGCGAGGAAGGACAGTATCCCCGGGATGGACAACTCGACGCTGTTGTGGCCCTTGCTGACGTCGCCGTAGGCGAAGACCGAGAACGGCGCGGAGTCCTGGCCGTCCCAGAGCGCCTCGGCGGCGGCCATCTTCATCGGCTGCTGCTTGAACATGACCTTGCCGAGGGTGTCACCGCTGATCGCGGTGAGCAGGCCGGCGATGACCACGGTGACAAGGCCCAGCCGCAGCGAGGTCTTCATCACGGGGATGTGCTTCTTGCGGAACAGGTGGAAGGCGGCGATGCCGACCATGAACGCGCCGCCGGTCAGGAAGGAGGCGGTGAGCGTGTGGAACGCCTGGGCAAGTGCGGTGTTCTGGGTCAGCACGTGCCAGAAGTCGGTGAGTTCGGCACGCCCCTTCACGTTGTTGATCCGGTAGCCGACGGGGTGCTGCATCCACGAGTTGGCCGCGAGGATGAAGTACGCCGACAGGATCGTGCCGATGGAGACCATCCAGATGCAGGCCAGGTGGATCTTCTTGGGCAGCCTGTCCCAGCCGAAGATCCACAGACCGATGAAGGTGGACTCGAAGAAGAAGGCGATCAGCGCCTCGAAGGCCAGCGGAGCACCGAAGATGTCGCCGACGAAGCGCGAGTAGTCCGACCAGTTCATGCCGAACTGGAACTCCTGCACGATGCCGGTGACGACACCCATCGCGATGTTGATCAGGAAGAGCTTGCCCCAGAACTTCGTCGCCCTGAGGTACTTCTCGTTCTCGGTGCGCACCCAGGCGGTCTGAAGGCCGGCGACGAGGGCGGCGAGCGAGATCGTCAGGGGGACGAACAGGAAGTGGTAGACGGTGGTGATGCCGAACTGCCAGCGCGCCAGTGTCTCTGGCGCCAGAGCCAATTCCACGTCGTCAGTCTCCTTACCTCGCCGCGGTAACAGCGGCAGTTTGCCCCATTAATCACACAGATCAGCGGAGCAACCGGGACACGTTTGTGAACGCGTTCACATTCACAAGCAAGTATGGCGCATACCCGTTCGACGACTGAGGGCCGGGGGTCCCTTAAGAAGGTTTGACCGGTCCGACCCTCCGGGGCCGTTCGGCCCCACCGGGGAGCACTACGACGTGAGGGGGGGGGGATGAACACGGGACCACCACCCCCACACCCAAAACATACCCGCCCGGGCCCGGCCGCAAACTCACACAAGCAAAGACAAGAC
>NZ_JBEOWS010000038.1:0-43115 GCF_040296125.1 Streptomyces sp. NPDC002265
AACCAGTTCGTTTGGGGCGAGCCCGGCCGGGCCGCTCAGTCGGTCCGGCCCTGCTGCGGGTACACCAGCCCCACGCCGTGGGCGAGCCGGGCCACCGCGAGCCGGAAGAACGGCTCCCGATCCTCCACGACCCGGTTGAACTGCCCGAACAGCTCGAAGCCGATCAGCCCGTAGAGCTGCGCCCAGGCCGCGACGAGTGCCGTGACCACCTCCGGCGGCAGATCGGGGGCGAGGTCGGCGGTCATCCGCTCGGCCTCGGCGCGCAGTTCGGCCGGCAGCGGCGGCTTGGCCACCCCGAGTCCCCGGTGCGCGTCCCGCACGATGCCGATGAGGAGGAGGCCGACCCGCGCGGCGGCCGGAACGGTCGTCTGCGGCGCGGAGTATCCCGGCACGGGCGACCCGTAGATCAGCGCGTACTCGTGCGGGTGGGCGAGCGCCCAGGCGCGCGCGGCCTCGCACACCGCGGTCCATCTGCGCAGCGGACCGGCCTCGGCGACCGCGGCCTCCGCGGCCTCCGCGCTCTCGCCCAGGGAGTTGTAGGCGTCGATGATGAGGGCGGTGAGCAGGTCGTCACGGCTGGGGAAGTAGCGGTACAGCGCGGACGAGACCATCCCCAGCTCGCGCGCCACGGCCCGCAGCGAGAGCTTCGCGGCGCCGTCCGCCGCGAGCTGTCTGCGCGCCTCGTCCTTGATTGCCGCGGTGACTTCGACCCTGGCGCGGGCGCGGGCGCCACGGGTCGCTCCGCCCGGGGCACCGCCTCCAGGGCCGTGTCCCGTGCCGTGTCCGGTGCTGTCTCCGGTGCCGTGTGGGGGGTTGCTCATACGAGCGAGTGTCCCACGTTTTGGGAGCAGTGCACACAACCGAGAGCACTGCAACGAAGCAAGAGCACCGCCATGAAATGAGAGCGCCGCAAAAAAACGAGAGCAGTGCTCTTGCTATGGAACACCGATCTCCGGCAGACTGCCTATCAAGCGAGAGCAGTGCTCACGCAATGCGCTCCCCGAGAGCTTCCAGGAGGAAGTAGCCATGTCCACGCACGCCATGAAGCCCGGCTGGTTCACCATCAACGTCTTCAACCGTGCCGTCGCCTGGATCACCCGCCGCGGCATCAGCGTCTGGGGCTCTCGGGTACTGGCGGTCCGCGGCCGCAAGAGCGGCGAGTGGCGGACCACCCCCGTGAACCTCCTGACGGTGGACGGCCGTCAGTACCTGCTCGCCCCTCGCGGTCACGTCCAGTGGACGCACAACATGCGGGCGGCCGGCGGCGGTGAACTGCGCCTGGGCAAGAACGTCGACGAGTTCACCGCGACCGAGGTCGCCGACGACGACAAGGTCCCGCTGCTGCGCGCCTACCTCAAGCGCTGGAAGGCCGAGGTAGGCGTCTTCTTCAAGGGCGTCGGGCCCGACTCCCCCGACGCCGAACTGCGCCGGATCGCTCCGGACCACCCGGTCTTCCTCATCAGCCTCAAGAGCTGAACGAGCATCAGGAGCCGGTCTCGTCCGCCTCGCGGACCTCGTCCGCCTCGCGCGCCTCGGCGCCCTCGCCGTCCGCGACAGCGGCGCCGCCCCCGGCGCTCGCACCGCGCGCACCACGCTTGTTGCCCGTATCAGCCACACCGTCGGCGTCGGCCGCGCCACTCGCCGCGTCCGCCGTGGGCCGGCGGTCCAGCGCGGTCAGGGCGCGCTGGGCGAGGGGGTGGCCGCGCATGAGCTCACCCAGGGTCGTCGCGCCCCGGGTGATGTCCGCGAACGCCCGCCAGGCGGGCCGGAATCCCGTGAGAGCCGCGTGGAAGACGCCGGGCCGCCGCTCGAACACCGCCAGCATCCGCTTGCCGACGCTCATCTCCACACCCAGCCCGGCCTTGATCGCGAAGGCGTAGTTCAGGGCCTGCCTGCGGGTGTCCACGCCGTCGTGCGCCTCGGCGATGCGGACCGCCCATTCGCCCGCGAGCCGTCCGGAGCGCAGCGCGAACGAGATGCCCTCGCGCGTCCACGGCTCCAGCAGCCCGGCCGCGTCCCCGCACACCAGGACCCGACCGCGCGACAGCGGCGAGTCGTCGGCCCGGCAGCGGGTCAGATGCCCCGAGGAGATGCTCGGTTCGAAGCCCGCGAGGCCGAGCCGGGCGATGAAGTCCTCCAGATAGCGCTTGGTCGCGGCGCCTTCGCCACGGGCCGAGATCACACCGACCGTCAGCGTGTCGCCCTTGGGGAACACCCAGCCGTAGCTGCCGGGCATCGGTCCCCAGTCGATGAGGACCCGCCCCCGCCAGTCCTCGGCGACCGTGTCCGGCACCGGGATCTCCGCCTCCAGGCCGAGGTCCACCTGGTCGAGCTTGACTCCGACATGCGCCCCTATGCGGCTGGCGCTGCCGTCCGCGCCGACCACCGCCCGCGCGAGCACCGTCTCGCCGCCCTGGAGGACGACGGCGACCGTGCGCCGGTCCGGTACGGCCGAACCGTGCTGCTCGACCCGCTGCACGGTGACGCCGGTCCGCAGCTCGGCGCCCGCCTTCTGGGCGTGCTCGACCAGCTGCTGGTCGAACTCGGGCCGGTTGATCAGCCCGAACAGCATCCGCTTGGAGCGCCGGGTCCGGGTGAACCGGCCGTTGTTCGAGAACGTGACCGCGTGCACCCGGTCCTGCAACGGCAGTTCGAAGCCGGGCGGCAGGCTGTCCCGCGACGGTCCGATGATGCCGCCGCCGCACGTTTTGTAGCGGGGCAGCTCCGCTTTCTCCAGCAACAGGACGCGCCGCCCCGCGACCGCCGCCGCGTAGGCGGCCGAGGCCCCCGCGGGTCCCGCGCCCACCACGACGACGTCCCACACCTGCCGCACGTCGTCCGCCGAAGAGTTCTCGGAGTTCTCGCTGCTCACGATGGTCTACTGCTCCCGATCAAGCCGCTGCCGCACCTGTCCCCCGCATCCTACGGCGGCCGTGGCCCCGGACCGCTGTGGGAGTATCGGAGGCGTTTGCGCCCTGCACCCCAGGTGCGCATACGCTGACACGATCATCCGTACTCACACGTACAACGTCGCACCCACGAGGAGCGTGCCCATGTCGTCGAATCCGGTCGCCGAGACCGTCGCCTCGCTGATGCCCAGGGCGAAGGCCGAGCTCACCGAACTGGTGGCTTTCAAGTCGGTGGCGGACTTCGACCAGTTCCCCAAGAGCGAGAGCGAGGGCGCCGCGAACTGGATCGCCGACGCCCTGCGCGCCGAGGGCTTCACGGACGTGGAACTGCTCGACACCCCCGACGGTACGCAGTCGGTCTACGGCTACCTGCCCGGCCCTGAGGGCGCCAGGACCGTCCTGCTGTACGCCCACTACGACGTGCAGCCGCCGCTGGACGAGGCCGCCTGGTCCACCCCGCCGTTCGAACTGACCGAGCGCAACGGCCGTTGGTACGGCCGCGGCGCCGCCGACTGCAAGGGCGGCGTGATCATGCACCTGCTCGCCCTGCGTGCGCTGAAGGCGAACGGCGGTGTCCCGGTGCACGTCAAGGTGATCGCCGAGGGCTCGGAGGAGATGGGCACGGGCGGCCTGGAGCGGTACGCCGAGCAGCACCCGGACCTCCTGGCCGCCGACACGATCGTCATCGGCGACGCGGGCAACTTCCGCGTCGGCCTGCCGACCGTCACCACCACCCTGCGCGGCATGACGATGCTCAACGTGCAGGTCGAGACGCTCGAGGGCAACCTGCACTCGGGCCAGTTCGGCGGCGCCGCGCCCGATGCGCTGGGCGCGCTGATCCGCGTACTGGACTCGCTGCGCGCCGAGGACGGTTCGACGACGATCGACGGGCTCGCCCCGACGTCCCCGTGGGACGGACTCCAGTACGACGAGGAGCAGTTCCGCAAGGACGCCAAGGTGCTCGACGGCGTCGGACTGATCGGCTCCGGCACGGTCGCCGACCGCATCTGGGCCCGTCCGGCCGTCACGGTGCTGGGCATCGACTGCCCGCCGGTCGTCGGCGCGACCCCGTCCGTGCAGGCGAGCGCGCGGGCCAAGGTGAGCCTGCGGGTGCCGCCGGGCGTCGACGCGGCCGAGGCGACCAAGCTGCTCCAGGCCCACCTGGAGGCGCGCACGCCGTGGGGCGCGCGGGTGCGTACGGAGCAGGTCGGCCAGGGCCAGGCGTTCAGCGCCGAGACGTCCAGCCCGGCGTACACGGCGATGGCCGAGGCGATGGCGGTGGCGTACCCGGGTCAGCAGATGCAGTACGCCGGCCAGGGCGGCTCCATCCCGCTGTGCAACACCCTCGCCTCCCTCTACCCGGACGCGGAGATCCTGCTCATCGGTCTGAGCGAGCCGGAGGCGCAGATCCACGCGGCGGACGAGAGCGTGTCCCCCGACGAGCTGGAGCGGCTGTCGGTGGCCGAGGCGCTGTTCCTGCTCAACTACGCGGCCGGCTGAGCCACCCGGTCCACACCGGTGGGCCCCTCGCCTTGGGGCGAATCACAGGGGCCCACCGTCACATCTGCGGGCGGGACGGCACGCCGACCGCCGTACCGGGCCGCACACCGGTCCCCGGTCATCGGCCGCTCCAGGCCGTGCGTCGGTCACCGGCCGCCGTGCCGGCCCGTACGTCAGCCGCCGACCGGTGTACCCGCCTCCAGATACAGGGCCGCGCCGCGTTCCTTCGCGCGCAGGGCCCAGCGCAGCCGCTCGTAGCGGACGGGCGGGAGCAGGTCGGCGGCCTCCTGTTCGGTGACGAAGCGCCAGGCGCGCAGTTCGGGGCCGGGCAGCAGCAGCCCGGCGGCGCGGTCCGGGGCGAGCCGGCCGCCGTCGAAGAGCAGCCGCAGGCCGCCGTAGCCGGGCGGTACGGGCCGTTCCCAGTCGACGACGAGGAGGCGGGGCATCTCGTCGAGGTGTACCCCGGTCTCCTCCGCCACTTCGCGTACCCCCGCCTGGGCCGGGGCCTCGCCGGGTTCGACGACGCCGCCGGGGAACTCCCAGCCGGCCTTGTAGGTCGGGTCGACCAGGAGCACTCGGTCCTGGTCGTCGAAGAGCAGCACGCCCGCGGCGGTCGTCTCGGCCGTCGGTTCGGGTGTCTGCACGATGGCGCAGGTGGCCACGGCCCCGCTGCCGACGGCCTCGGCGATACGGACGGCCGTCTCGTACGGGGTGAGGGCACTGGTGTCGACGAGGTGCGCGTCGGCGGTGAGCCAGCCGGCGAGCGCGGCGCGGTAGGGCTCGATGTGGTCGTACGACCACTGGCGTACCCGTATCTCGCCGTCGGGCAGGTCCGGTGGAAGTTCGCGGTCGGCTATGCGCTCGCGCAGGATCGTTTCAGCCGGGGCGAGCAGGACATGGCGCACCGCGAGCCGCCGGGCGGCGAGACCGCCGAAGATCTCGTCGCGGTACTCCTGTCGCAGCAGGGTCATGGGGACCACCAGGGTGCCGCCGAGCTCGGCGAGCATCGCGGCCGCGGTGTCGATCACGAGTCTCCGCCAGATCGGCAGGTCCTGGAAGTCGCCGACCTCGGCGAGGTGTTTGGCCGGCAGCAGATGTGTGAGTGCCGCCCCGATGACTTCGGGGTCGAAGAGTGTGCTGTTCGGGATCAGTTCGATCAGTTCCCGCGCGGTCGCGCTCTTCCCCGCGCCGAACGCACCGTTGATCCAGACGATCACGGTTCCCCCTCTTCCGTTGGCCCCCTGTGGCTTGCCCGCTCCACCCTGCCACGGAAACCAGCTCCCGTTGAGGGTGCCCGGACGCGGGCCCGGAGCCCCGGTGCGGGGCTCCGGCACAGGTTGCCGCGGGAGACCGGTCCTGGGGAACCGGCGCCGGCCGCGCGCCGCGGCCGTCAGCCGCCGTGCCCCAGGGGGTTCTCGCCGAGGTCGACGCTCTCACCGGCCACGACGTGGTCGAGGGTGCCGACGGTGTCCCGTACGTTCAGGTCGGTCAGATCCTCGGCGGCCGCGCTGTGGGACGGGGTGATCGCGGCGACCACGAACCCGGTGGCGAGGGAGGCGATGGCAAGCATGCTGCGCTTCTTCATGCCCGGCTCAACTCCGCAGGGGGGCGCGGGGTCACGCCCTTGTCCGGACGAACGCACCCGACGGCCCCGCGACGTCCGCCCCGGCGGTCGCCGTGGGTCCGTCAGACCCCGGCGGTCGCCGTGCCCGCCGCCCCCGCGAGTGCGGCCGCGGCCGCTCCCACCAGGCCGGCGTCCGTGCCCATCTGGGCCGGTGCCACGGTCAGGCGCTGCACGAAGGACAGGGTCGCGTAGTCGCCGAGGGCCTTGCGCAGCGGCGCGAAGAGCACCTCCCCCGCCTTGCCCACTCCCCCGCCGACGACGGCGATGTCGATCTCCACGAGCGTCGCGGTGGCCGCGATCCCGGCCGCCAGGGCCTGCGCCGCCCGTTCGAAGGAGGCCACGGCGACCGGGTCCCCGGCCCGCGCGGCGGCGGCCACCGCGGCGGCGGAGGTGTCGCCGTCCGGGCCGGGGCGCCAGCCGTTCTCCAGGGCCCGGCGGGCGATGTTGGGGCCGCTCGCGATGCGCTCCACGCACCCGCGCGCGCCGCACGGGCACAGGTCGCCGTCCAGATCCACGCTGATGTGACCGATGTGGCCCGCGTTGCCGGTGGGGCCGGGGTGGAGCTGGCCGTTGAGGACCAGACCGCCGCCGACGCCGGTGGAGACGACCATGCACAGCGCGTTGGCGTGGCCGCGGGCCGCGCCCTGCCAGTGCTCGGCCGCGGTGATCGCCACCCCGTCGCCGATCAGCTCGACGGGCAGGCCCCCGGTCGTCGCCCGGACCCGTTCGACGAGCGGGAAGTCGCGCCAGCCGGGCACGTTCACCGGGCTCACCGTGCCCGCGCCCGCGTCCACCGGACCCGCGCTGCCGATGCCGACGGCGCGGGTACGCTCCCACAGCGGCGACGCGCCGAGTTCGCCGAGGACCTCCTCGACGGCCCGCATCACGGTGTCGCCGTCCTCCCGCGCGGGCGTCGGGCGCTGCGCCCGCACCAGGATCGTGCCGTGGCCGTCGACCAGCGCTCCGGCGATCTTGGTGCCGCCGATGTCGAGCGCGGCCACGAGGTGGGTGTGCATCAGTGTCGGATCTCCCCGTCAACCATGAGAAAAGGCTGGCCGGTCCAGCGTTGGGGGACGTGGGCCGAGATTGCGGTGGACAGTCTCTCCCGCATCTGACAACGTTGTCCAGGCCCTATGCTCGACGCCACATCCTCATACATGCCCGTGGAGCGATGCACACCCCCCGTGGCCGACAGGACAGGACGTACCGTGCCCGACACGCCCCGCCGATCCGAGAGCCGTTACGGCAACCGTCCGACCATGAAGGACGTGGCCGCACGCGCCGGGGTAGGACTGAAGACGGTCTCCCGCGTCGTCAACGGCGAGCAGGGGGTCACTCCGGAGACCGAGCGCCGGGTCCAGGAGGCGATCGACTCCCTCGGCTTCCGGCGCAACGACAGCGCACGGGTGCTGCGCAAGGGCCGCACCGCGAGCATAGGCCTGGTGCTGGAGGACCTGGCCGACCCGTTCTACGGACCGCTCAGCCGCTCGGTCGAGGAGGTGGCCCGCGCGCACGGCGCCCTGCTGATCAACGGCTCCAGCGCCGAGGACCCTGAACGCGAGCAGGAGCTGGTGCTGGCGCTGTGCGCCCGCCGGGTGGACGGGCTCGTCATCATTCCCGCGGGTGACGACCACCGCTATCTGGAGCAGGAGATCAGGGCGGGCGTCGCCACGGTCTTCGTGGACCGGCCGGCCGGGAAGACGGACGCCGACGTCGTCCTGTCCGACAACTTCGGCGGCGCCCGCGACGGCGTCGCCCACCTGATCGCCCACGGACACCGCCGGATCGGCTTCATCGGCGACATGCCCCGTATCCACACGGCCGCCGAGCGGCTGCGCGGCTATCTGGCGGCCATGGAGGACGCCGGGATACCCGTGCAGGACTCCTGGACGTCCCTGGGCGTCACCGATCCGCTGCGGGTGCGCAGGGCGGCGGAGGACATGCTCCGCGGGCCCTCCCCCGTCACGGCGGTCTTCGCGGGCAACAACCGGGTGAGCGTCACGGTGATCCGGGTTCTCGCCGAGCAGACCCGCCGGGTGGCTCTCGTCGGCTTCGACGACATCGAGCTCGCCGATCTGCTGCACCCGGGTCTCACGGTCGTCGCCCAGGACGCGTCGGTGCTCGGCCGCACCGCCGCCGAGCGTCTGTTCGGCCAGCTGGACGGCTCGCTGATCGTCCCGGAGCGCATCGAGCTGCCGACGCGTCTGATCACTCGCGGCTCGGGCGAACTGCCCCCGGCGGACTGACCGGGCCGCGACCCGGACGACGGGACCCGGACAACAGGACCGGGACGACGAGACCCGGACGACGGGACCCGGACGACGGGACCCGGACGACGGAGCCCAGGGCGACCGGAGCGGCCCCTGGGCGGGACCGCGGAGGCCAGGACCGGTGCCGCCACCCGGCGGCAGCCGTCAGACCGCCGCGCCGCCCCGCCGCGGCGCCGCGAAACCGTCCAGCTCGGCCCGGGTCAGGCCGGTCGCGCCGGTGACCTCCGCCAGGTCCAGCGCGCCGCAGTCGAGGCCGCGCAGCAGATGTCCGCTCAGGGCCTTGGCGGTCGCGGGCTCGTCCATGACGTCGCCGCCGGCGCGGTGGACGTAGCGGGCGAGCCGGGCCGCAGTGCGCTCGAAGCTCTCCCGGTAGAAGGCGAAGACGGCCGCGTACCGGGTGGGGAGGTGGCCGGGGTGCATGTCCCAGCCCTGGTAGTAGGCACGGGCCAGGGCGCGCCGGGTGAGGCCGTAGTGCAGGCGCCAGGCGTCGTGGACCTGTTCGGCCGGGCCGACCGGCAGCACGTTGGTGGAGCCGTCCGAGAGGCGTACGCCGGTGCCCGCGGCCGCGACCTGCATGACCGCCTTGGCGTGGTCGGCGGCCGGATGGTCGCTCGCCTGGTGGGCGGCGGACACACCGAGGCAGGCGCTGTAGTCGAAGGTGCCGTAGTGCAGGCCCGTGGCGCGGCCCGCGGCGGCCCGGATCAGGCGGGCGACGGTGGCGGTGCCGTCGGCGGCGAGGACGGCCTGGCTGGTCTCGATCTGGATCTCGAAGCCGATCCGGCCGGGCCCGAGACCGCGCGCCTTCTCGAACGCCTCCAGGAGCCGCACCATGGCGGTGACCTGCTCGGGGTAGGTGACCTTGGGCAGGGTCAGCACGAGCCCGCCGGGCAGCTCTCCGGCTTCCGCCAGGCCGCTGAGGAAGACGTCGAGGGTGCGGATGCCGCGGTCGCGCACGGCGGCTTCCAGGCACTTCATCCGGATGCCCATGTACGGGGCGGCCGTGCCGTCCTCGTACGCCCGCGCGATCAGACGGGCCGCGCGGGCGGCCGCCTCGTCCTCCTCGGCGTCCGGACGGGGACCGTAGCCGTCCTCGAAGTCGACGCGCAGGTCCTCCACCGGCTCGCGCTCCAGCTTGGTCCGCACGCGCGCGTACACGGGCTCGGCGAGTGCGTCGTCCAGGCCGAGGACCGCGGCGAAGGAGGCCGCGTCGGGCGCGTGTTCGTCGAGGGCGGCCAGCGCCCGGTCCCCCCAGGAGCGGACGGTGCCGGCCTCGAAGACGTCCCCGGGCACATAGACGGTGTGGACGGGCTGGCGGGTGCCCGGGTCGCCCGGGTAGTCCCGCTCCAGTGCGGCGTCGACCGGCGCGAGGAAGGCGCCGATCTCCTCGCCGACCGCGCCCGCGAGGCTCGTCGTCACCTTCTCGTCCCGGCTCATCGCGCACCCTCCGGTTTCCGCAGTACGGAATCAACAATCCGTTGAATGAACTTGTCGGGCGAACTTATCCAGCGGACTTTCCGCGGGTCAACACCCTGTCCACGCCCCTGTCCCTCCTGGTTCACCGCGCTCCGGCGCCCTCTTCCCTCCAGGCCTCTTCCCCTTCATCCTGGCTCCCGAGGGGAGGGGACACACATGGCGATCACCCCAGGGCCCACACGTCGGGCGGGGCTGCGGACCCTGGTGGCCGTCGCGGCCACCGTGGCCGCCGTACCCCTGCTCGGCACCGTAGGGACCTCCGGGGCGCGCGACGCGGGCCCGACCGGGAACCGGGACGAGGCCAAGGACGCGGGCCCCGCGCGCGTGAAGGCGCGAACCGTCCCCCCGTTGCGGGTCATGACGTTCAACCTGCGGGTCGCCGGCAGCCACGAGCCCAACAGCTGGGCGGACCGCCGGCCCGTGATGCGCGCGCTGCTGCGCCGCGCGGTCCCGCACGTCATCGGCACCCAGGAGGGACGGCTTCCCCAGCTGAGCGACATCGAGGCCGACCTCGGGCCGCACTACGCCTGGCTCGGCACCCCCGGCGGCGGCCGCGAGGAGTCGGTGGCCGTCTTCTACGACACCCGTAGGCTCGCGCCCGTCGAGCACACCACCTTCCGTCTCTCCGACACCCCCGACGTGCCCGGCTCCAACACCTGGGGGGCCGCCTTCCCCCGGCTGGTCACCCGGGTCCGCTTCCGCGATCTGCTCGATGCGGGGCGGCAGTTCCACGTCCTCAACACCCACCTCGACCACCGCAGCGAGTACGCGCGCGAGCGTGCCGCCGCCCTCATCGCCGAGCGGGTCACCGCCCTCGGCGACAAGCTCCCGGTCCTGGTCACCGGCGACTTCAACGCCGCGGCCCACGGCGGCCCGGTCTACGACACCCTGCTGGGCGCCGGGCTCCTGGACACCTGGGACACGGCGCGGCAGCGCGGGCCCGCCTACGGGACGTTCCACGCCTTCGGGTCACTGACGCCGGACGGCGAGCGCATCGACTGGATCCTGGCGACACCGGGTGTGACGGTGCATCGGGAGTCGGCCGACACGTTCTGGGTGCGGGGCCAGTGGCCGAGCGACCATCTGCCGGTGCTGGCCTCGCTGAACCTGGGCTGAGCCGCACCCGGCACGAGTCGAGCCCGTGATGGGCCGCCTCCGGAACGAGTTGCCTCGGCACGAGCCGGGTTTGGCACCAGCCGGGTCCGGAACGGGCGAGGCCCCCGTGACCGGTGTGGTCACGGGGGCCTCGGACAGCCTGGCGCGGATCAGCCCTTGCGGGTCTTGACCTCGTCGGTGAGCTGCGGGACGACGTCGAAGAGGTCGCCGACGACGCCGTAGTCGACCAGGTCGAAGATCGGGGCCTCGGGGTCCTTGTTGATGGCCACGATGGTCTTCGAGGTCTGCATGCCGGCGCGGTGCTGGATCGCGCCGGAGATGCCGGAGGCGATGTACAGCTGCGGCGAGACCGACTTGCCGGTCTGGCCGACCTGGTTGGTGTGCGGGTACCAGCCCGCGTCCACCGCGGCGCGCGAGGCGCCGACGGCGGCACCGAGCGAGTCGGCGAGCGCCTCGATGATCGCGAAGTTCTCGGCACCGTTGACACCACGGCCGCCGGAGACCACGATCGCGGCCTCGGTCAGCTCCGGGCGGCCCGTCGACTCACGCGGCGTACGGCCGGTGACCTTGGTGCCGGTCGCCTTCTCGGAGAAGGACACGGACAGCGCCTCGACCGCACCGGCGGCCGGGGCGGCCTCCACGGCGGCCGAGTTCGGCTTGACCGTGATGACCGGGGTGCCCTTGGAGACACGGGTCTTGGTGGTGAAGGAAGCGGCGAACACCGACTGGGTGGCCACCGGGCCCTCGTCGCCGGCCTCCAGGTCGACGGCGTCGGTGATGATGCCGGAACCGATGCGCAGCGCCAGACGGGCGGCGATCTCCTTGCCCTCGGCGGAGGACGACACCAGCACGGCGGCCGGGGAGACGGCCTCGACGGCGGCCTGGAGGGCCTCCACCTTCGGTACGACGAGGTAGTCGGCGTACTCGGCGGCGTCGTGCGTGAGGACCTTCACCGCGCCGTGCTCGGCGAGCGTGGCGGCGGTGTTCTCGGCGCCGGCGCCGAGCGCGACGGCGACGGGCTCGCCGATCCGGCGGGCGAGCGTCAGCAGCTCCAGGGTGGGCTTGCGGACGGCACCGTCCACGTGGTCGACGTAGACGAGGACTTCAGCCATGGGATTGCTCTCCTGCGGGGATGAATTGAGGGGCGGTCAGCTGCTGCGGGGCCTTAGATGAACTTCTGGCCCGCGAGGAACTCGGCGAGCTGCTTGCCGCCCTCGCCCTCGTCCTTGACGATGGTGCCCGCGGTGCGCGCCGGGCGCGCGGCCGCGGAGTCGACGGCCGTCCAGGCGCCCTCGAGGCCGACCTCGTCCGCCTCGATGTCCAGGTCGGACAGGTCCCAGGACTGAACCGGCTTCTTCTTGGCGGCCATGATGCCCTTGAAGGACGGGTAACGCGCCTCGCCCGACTGGTCGGTGACCGACACGACGGCCGGCAGGGAGGCCTCCAGCTGCTCGGACGCGGCGTCGCCGTCGCGGCGGCCCTTGACCGTGCCGTCCTCGACCGACACCTCGGACAGCAGGGTGACCTGCGGGACGCCCAGACGCTCGGCCAGCAGCGCCGGGACCACGCCCGCGGTGCCGTCGGTGGAGGCCATGCCGGAGATCACCAGGTCGAAGCCGGCCTTCTCGATGGCCTTGGCCAGCACCAGGGAGGTGCCGATGACGTCCGTGCCGTGCAGGTCGTCGTCCTCGACGTGGATGGCCTTGTCGGCACCCATCGACAGCGCCTTGCGCAGCGCGTCCTTGGCGTCCTCGGGGCCCACCGTCAGAACGGTGATCTCCACGTCGTCGTCCGAGTTCTCGGAGATCTGCAGCGCCTGCTCGACCGCGTACTCGTCGAGCTCGGAGAGCAGACCGTCCACGTCGTCCCGGTCCACGGTCAGGTCATCGGCGAAGTGCCGGTCGCCAGTGGCGTCGGGCACGTACTTCACAGTGACAACGATCCTCAAGCTCACGCCGGCTCTCCTACTGCATCGTCTCTATTTCGGCTGCCTACTTGCAGGCAGCATAGGCGCCCCAAGCGGCCGATCCCGGTCGGGGCGGCCCGCGCTCCGAACGAAATATTACTCGTCAGTACACCCAGTTCGTTCCCGCTAAGCAAGCGCTTTGAACTGTGACCTTCGCAACGCAGCGTAATCGGAAGTCGACGACTTCGCAGGGGCAGGGTGCTGTGATCAGTCACGCAGTGCGTTGAACCGGCCCTGGTGGTAGACGAGCGGACGTCCGGGGCCCGTGGGATCGCCGACGGTGACCTCGGCCAGCACGATGCGATGGTCGCCCGCGGGCACCCGGGTGACGACGCGGCACACCAGCCAGGCGGAGACGTCGTCGAGCAGGGGGACGCCCTCGGGACCCTCGCGCCAGGCGGTCGGCGCGCCGAACCGGTCGGCGCCGCTGCGCGCGAAGGTGCCGGCCAGCTCCCGCTGGTGCTCGCCGAGTATGTGCACGCCCACATGGGTGGCCGTGGAGACGGCCGGCCAGCTGGAGGAGCCGGTGCTGATCCCGAAGGAGAGCAGCGGGGGCTCGGCCGACACGGAGGTGAGCGAGGTGGCGGTGAAGCCGACCGGCCCCGCCGCGCCACGGGCGGTGATCACGGCGACTCCCGCCGCGTGCCGCCGGAAGACGGAACCCAGCAGGTCGGGCGAGGCGAGGCGGGAGGCTGCGAGGTCGGGCGTGGCCGTCATGGAGTTGTCCTTCTGCGGCAGGGGCGTGGGCGTGGGGCCGTGACTGCTCAACAGTCCGGACAGCACGCGCTCGCGGTGCGGGCGAGGTCGATGTGCACCCGCCCGAAGAGAAGGAGTTCCCTAGGCATACGGTCAGGCTGACGATAGGTGCCACGCACAGTCAAGTGCGTACCGGCATGTGGGAGATGTCTCACCGTGTCCCACCGTGCGCCCCCTGCGCCGGGTCCGGGGCCGTCAGACGGCTTCCCCCAGTGCCGCGATGACGTCCGCCTTGCGCGGCTGGCCCGCGGCACGCCGCACGATCCGCCCGTCCGCGTCCAGGACGAGCACGGTCGGGGTCTTGAGGACGCCGAGTTCGCGTACGAGGTCGAGCCGGGCCTCCGCGTCGATGTCGACGTGGGCCACGCCCGGGACCAGCGCGGCCACCTCGCCGAGGATCCGCCGGGTGGCCCGGCAGGGGGCGCAGAAGGCGCTGGAGAACTGTACGAGCGTGGCCCGTTCGCCGAGTTCCCCGCCCAACCGGTCGGCCCCGAGCCGCTGTCCGTCACCCTGCCCGCGCACCCGCACTCCCCCGCTCCGCCGCCGACGCGGCACCCTTGGACACCCGCCCTCGCGGGCACCGCCCCACGCGGCACACGTCCGGGCGTCAACTCCACCAGCGTCCGGGGGAGCGCAAAGATTCCCGGGTCCGCGACACGCCGAGTTCGCGCGGGTGTCGGGCTCGCGGCGACCGGGCGCCGCGTTCACGCCGCCTTCCCGGATGGCGCGTTCGGGTACTGCCTGGGCCACGAGTTGTACCTGCTCACCCGGCGCGTCACGGTGCGCGTGAAGTAAAGGCGGGTTAAAAGCGCAGGTGGATCATGGGGCCGACGTGACGAGGATCTCGCCGCACCCGGGCACCAGGACTGGCTCCCCGGCCGTTATTCGGGCACGATCTGCGGGATGCCGTAAACCTACGGCTGCGTAAGTTTCCGGCTGGGAGATCCCTTCCCAGGCAGAGTAAGGAAGGGCCCACCCCGTCCATGGCTGAACTGGTCTACCGCCCCGTCGTCGGTCTCGCGCGCACGCTGTTCAAGGTGTGGGACCTCAAGATCGACTGCAAGGGGTCGGAGAACATCCCACGTTCGGGCGGCGCCGTACTGGTGAGCAATCACATCAGCTATCTGGACTTCATCTTCGACGGTCTGGCCGCTCTGCCGCAGAAACGTCTCGTTCGTTTCATGGCGAAGGAGTCCGTCTTCCGGCACAAGGTGTCCGGTCCGCTGATGCGCGGCATGAAGCACATTCCCGTGGACCGCGAACAGGGCGACGCGGCGTACGCGCATGCCCTGGAGTCGCTGAAGTCCGGTGAGATCGTGGGGGTCTTCCCGGAGGCCACCATCTCACAGTCTTTCACGCTGAAGAGCTTCAAGTCGGGTGCCGCACGGCTGGCCCAGGAGGCGGGCGTCCCGCTGGTCCCGATGGCGGTCTGGGGTACGCAGCGGCTGTGGACCAAGGGGCACCAGCGCAACTTCAAGCGCAGCCACACCCCGATCACCATCCGTGTCGGCGAGCCGGTGGAGGCCCCCCGCGACCAGTACGCGGGCGCCATCACCCGCCGACTGCGCGAGCGTGTCCAGGAGTTGCTGGAGGCCGCGCAGCGCGCCTATCCCGTACGCCCCAAGGGTGCGGACGACACCTGGTGGATGCCGGCCCACCTCGGCGGCACGGCGCCCACTCCCGAAGAGGTGCGGGCCGCCGAGGCGCGCTGACGCCGCCGCGCGCCCGGCCGGTCCGGGCGCAACGTGCCGGTACGGCCGGTCGGCCGGACCGCCGGGGTGACACGCGCTCGGACCGCCGGTCCCGGCCGGCCGGGCCGGACCGCCGCCACCGGCCGGAGCGCCGACGCCGGCGGGCAGCAAGGCGCTCACCCGCCCGTACGTCAGCCCGTACGCCAGCCCGTCCGCCCGTCCGTCAGCCCACGTGCCGGAGCGTGATGCGGGCGCCGGGGCTGAACTTCTCCAGCAGTTCGGCGAGTTCGGTCGCCGCCGCCTCGACGTCGGACAGCGGCATCGGGGCCATCCCCTCCAGCAGGAAGATGCCCGAGGTGGTGGTCTCGGTGAGCCGGGTGCGCGGGCCCTGGCGCCAGTTCCAGCGACGGCACGTCACCCCCGCCTCGTCACGCCACACCACTTCGCCGGCGTCGGGGTGCTCCACGCTCTCCTCGCCGCCCGAGACGGTCGCGAAGTCCTCGTCACCGGCGGCGCGCACCAGGCTCATACCGCCCTGGATCCGGTCCATGTCCTCTCCCCCGACGGGGATGAGGTGGGCGACGCTGACTGCGTTGTACAGGTCGACGAACAGATTGACGCGCGGCAGACCCGCGTCCGTCAGCGCCCGCCTGGCCAGCGCCTCGGCCGAGTTGCGGGTACGCGACGGCTTCGAGCCGAACGCCGTGTACACCTCCCGCCAGGCCGCCATGTGCGGGTCCTCGTGCGGAGCGCGGCCGTCCAGCCGGGCCGCGAGCCGGCGGGCCGCGTCGTCGAGGACCGCCGCACTGGCGTCCGTGCCGGGCCCGTTGACAAGGCCGTGCGCCTCGACGGCGACACAGGTGAACCCGGGTGCGAGGGTGCGCACGTCGTCGGACACGATCAGGGAGAGGGTCATCGCCTGCCTCAGAGTGCGGTGGGAAGCGTCTTCCAGAGGTGCGGCCGGTCGGAGGCTGCCATGAGCGCACCGAGCGCGGCCGGGTGAGGTTCAGAGTACAGGACCGGATAGTCCAACTCATTGGACTGCGGATCGGCGACGAAGGCCAGCCGCTCGCCGTCGAGGGAGAACCGGGCGTCCACGCCCGGCTTGTTGCCGCGCGGGTCCTGCCGGTGCCAGGAGCCGTGGAACCGCACGGCGACCAGTCCGTGCACGACATGGCCGCCGTCGTCGTCCGCCAGCCGCTGGTAGGCGAACCCGGTGGGGATGTCCTCGGCGCGCAGCAGTGCGGCCAGCGCATGGGCCTTGGCGTAGCAGATCCCGGTGCGCTTCTCCAGGACGTCGGAGGCGCGCCAGGTGACGCGCGGATCGCCGGAGTCCTGGGAGTGCGGAATGGTGTCGCGCACGAACTCGTACGCCGCTCGCGCATAGGCATACGAGTCGACCGCCCCCTCGGCGAGCCGGGCGGCTGTCTCCCGCACACGCGGATGGTGGTGGTCGACGACCTCGTCAGCCGCCAGGTAAGCGGACAGATCTGGGGTGTTCTGGATCAGCTCCATGAGCGCAGAGCATAGAAATGCGATCACCCGAGAGTCAATGACTTTTCAGGTGACCGCATATCTATGCATCACTGCGGGCGTCACCGCGCACATCACCGCGCACATCGCTGCACGCGTCGTCAGTGCGCCATCTCCTCCTTGAGCGCCGCGACGAACGCGTCCACGTCCTCCTCGGTCGTGTCGAACGCGCACATCCAGCGCACGTCGCCGGCCGCCTCGTCCCAGAAGTAGAAACGGAAGCGCTTCTGGAGGCGCTCGCTCACGTCGTGCGGCAGCCGCGCGAAGACACCGTTGGCCTGCACCGGGTAGAGGATCTCCACCCCGTGCACGGCACGGACGCCCTCGGCCAGCCGCGTGGCCATCTCGTTGGCGTGGCGGGCGTTGCGCAGCCACAGGTCCTTGGCGAGCAGGGCCTCCAGCTGCACCGACACGAAGCGCATCTTGGAGGCGAGCTGCATGGACAGCTTGCGCAGGTGCTTCATGCTGCGGACGGCGTCCTGGTTGATGACGACGACCGCCTCCCCGAACAGGGCACCGTTCTTCGTGCCGCCCAGGGAGAGGATGTCGACGCCGACCGCGTTGGTGAACGCGCGCATGGGCATGTCGAGCGACGCGGCCGCGTTGGCTATCCGGGAGCCGTCCAGGTGCACCTTCATGCCGTGCGCGTGGGCGTGGTCGCAGATCGCGCGGATCTCGTCCGGCGTGTAGAGGGTGCCCAGCTCGGTGCTCTGGGTGATCGAGACGACCTGGGGCATCGCCCGGTGCTCGTCGTCCCAGCCGTACGCCTGCCGGTCGATCAGCTCGGGCGTGAGCTTGCCGTCCGGCGTCGGCACGGTGAGCAGCTTGAGGCCGCCCATCCGCTCCGGGGCGCCGCCCTCGTCGACGTTGATGTGGGCGCTCTCGGCACAGATCACCGCGCCCCACCGGTCGGTGACCGCCTGGAGTGCGACGACGTTCGCGCCGGTGCCGTTGAAGACGGGGAACGCCTCCGCCGTGGGCCCGAAGTGGCTGCGGATGATCCGCTGGAGGTTCTCCGTGTAGTCGTCCTCGCCGTACGCGACCTGGTGGCCGCCGTTGGCCAGGGCCAGGGCGGCCATCACCTCCGGGTGGGCGCCGGCGTAGTTGTCGCTGGCGAATCCGCGGATCTGCGGATCGTGGTGGCGGCGCGCGTCGGTCTTCGGAGGGTTCACGGCTTCTCGGTGAGCCACAGACGGTTTCCGTTCACTTCTGCGGCGGGCCGGTTCCAGACGTCGACGATGGCCTCGGCCAGGTCCTTGACGTCCGTGAAGCCCGCGAACTTCGCGTTGGGTCGCTCGGCGCGCATCGCGTCGTGCACCAGCGCCTTCACGACAAGGATGGCAGCCGCGGACGTGGCACCCTCGGCGCCCTCGGAGAGCCCCGCCTTGCGGAAGTAGTCGGCCATGGCCAGCGTCCACGCCTCGGCGGCGGCCTTGGCGGCGGAGTACGCGGCATTGCCCGCGGTCGGGTTGCTCGCTCCGGCCGCGCTGATCAGGACGTACCGACCGCGGTCGCTGCGCTGGAGCGCCTCGTGGAAGGCGAGGGAGGTGTGCTGCACGGTCTTGACGAGCAGCAACTCCAGGAAGTCCCAGTCGTCGAGGATGGTCTTGGTGAAGGTCTCGCTGCCGCGCCAGCCGCCGACGAGGTGGACGAGGCCGTCGATACGGCCGAAGTCCTTCTCGATGTGGGCGGCCCAGTCGCGGGTGGACTGCAGGTCGAGCAGGTCCACCGTGTCCCCGGTGACGGTGGCGCCACCGGACGCGTAGCGGGCCGTGTCCACGGCCTCGGAGAGCCGCTCGGGGTCGTTGTCCGCCCCGACGACGGTGGCGCCCGCCTCGGCCAGCCGGAGCAGCGCCGCACGTCCGGCGGGTCCGCCCGCGCCGGCCACCGCGATCACAGCACCACTGAGAGCACCGTTCCCCACCATGTTCTTCGCCTCCTGAGCAGTGTTCTCGGTGCCGCGCTCGCTCACGCGGCGACCCGCTCGGCGCCGTCCGCCGTAATGCCCCGGGTTGAGGCGATCACGTTCTTGAGCTTCTTGGACAGGGCCTCATAGAACATGCTCAGCGGAAACTCGTCCGGAAGCACGTCGTCCACGAGTCGGCGCGGCGGCTGCGTCAGGTCCAGGGCGTCCGGACCCTTGGCCCACGTGGAGCCCGGGTGCGGGGCGAGGTATCCGGAGACCAGCTCGTACCCGGCGAACCAGTGCACCAGCTTGGGGCGGTCGATCCCGTCGCGGTACAGCTGCTCGATGTCGGCGCACAGCTGGTTGGTGACCTGCGGGGCGCGCTGCCAGTCGATGTGCAGCTTGTTGTCGGTCCAGCGCACGACGTCGTGCTTGTGGAGGTAGGCGAACAGCAGCTGGCCGCCCAGACCGTCGTAGTTGCGCACCCGGTCGCCGGTGACCGGGAAGCGGAACATCCGGTCGAACAGCACCGCGTACTGCACGTCCCGGGCCTGCGGGACGCCGTCGGCCTCCAGCTTCACGGCCTCCTTGAAGGCGGTGAGGTCGCAGCGCAGCTCCTCCAGGCCGTACATCCAGAACGGCTGGCGCTGCTTGATCATGAACGGGTCGAACGGCAGGTCGCCGTGGCTGTGGGTGCGGTCGTGGACCATGTCCCACAGGACGAAGGCCTCTTCGCAGCGCTTCTGGTCGTGGACCATGGCGGCGATGTCCTCGGGCAGCTCCAGGCCCAGGACCTCGACGGCGGCGTCGGTGACGCGACGGAAGCGGGCCGCCTCGCGGTCGCAGAAGATGCCACCCCAGGTGAATCGTTCCGGCGCCTCGCGGACGGCGATGGTCTCCGGGAAGAGCACGGCGGAGTTGGTGTCGTAGCCGGCCGTGAAGTCCTCGAAGGTGATCCCGCAGAACAGCGGGTTGTCGTAGCGGGTGCGCTCCAGCTCGGCCAGCCAGTCCGGCCAGACCATCCGCAGGACGACGGCCTCGAGGTTGCGGTCGGGGTTGCCGTTCTGGGTGTACATCGGGAAGACGACCAGGTGCTGGAGGCCGTCCTCGCGCCGCGCGGCGGGCTGGAAGGCCAGCAGCGAGTCGAGGAAGTCCGGCACCGCGAAGCCGCCGTCGGCCCAGCGGCGCAGGTCCTTGACGAGGGCCTCGTGGTACGCGACGTCGTGCGGGAGCAGCGGCGAGAGTTCCTCGACGGCGTCGGCGACACGCCCGACGGCGAGTTCGGCCTCGTCCTTGCCGGGCGCGCCCTCGGCGTCGAAGTCGATCGAACCGTCCTTCGACTGCCATGGCCGGATCTGCTCCACGGCATCCTTGAGCACGGGCCACGCCGGGTGCTCGACCACCCTGCTCACGGGAGGAACCCGCTCCTCCGAACCCACCTGCACAAGAATTTCCGGCATTTCCCATCCTCCACGGGAGAACATCACGTAAGGAGACCGTATACATACGAGGTTCCCTCCAGCAAGTGGATCCTCGGGAAATTATTCTGCGTACTCCGCATGTCACCGCACTTTTTCCTGTGCGACACCGGAACGGCCCACGCTTCCGCTACCCGCTCGGACACGGCGCACACCCGGCACCGGGAACCGGATCCGGCCACCCCGCGGAGCCCGATCCACCGGCGACTCGCCCACCGCGGGGGCCGCCCCGGCGCCACGGACCGGCTCCGACCCGGACGCCACACCAATGCCCTGCGTACGAGCGGGTCCATCGCGGGGCCTGGCCACTAGGCTGCGGCTCTGCCGCGTGGACAGTGCCGTCCGCTCCGTCCGCCTCTGCTCCGCGCGTGCGCCGAGCCGCCGTCGACGGAAGCGAGTTGAACCTTGAACTTCCTTACCATCGGTCATCGCGGGGTCATGGGTGTCGAGCCCGAGAACACCCTTCGTTCCTTCGTCGCAGCCCAGCAGGCGGGGCTGGACGTCATCGAACTCGATCTGCACCTGAGCAAGGACGGCGCCCTCGTCGTCATGCACGACGCCGACGTGGACCGCACGACCGACGGTTGCGGCCCGATCGCCGAGATGACCCTCGGGGAACTGCGCGGCCTGGACGCGGGCCGCGGTGAGCGGATCCCGGTCTTCGAGGAGGTGCTGGACGCGGTGCGCACACCGCTCCAGGCCGAGATCAAGGACGTGGCGGCCGCCCGGGCGCTGGCCGAGGTCATGACCCGGCTCGATCTGCTGGGGCGCGTGGAGGTGTCCTCGTTCCACGACGAGGCGATCACGGAGATCGCCCGGCTGGTGCCCGGCGTCCGCACCGCGCTCGTCGCCAGCCGGTACGGCGTCGACATCGTCCGGCGGGCCGTCGACGCCGGGGCCTCGACGGTCTGCCTCAACATCCGCCGCCTCACCCTGGAGATCGTGGAGCGGGCCCGGGAGGCGGACCTGAGGATCATCGGCTGGGTGGTGAACACCCAGGACCACCTACGGCTGGTGCGCGCCCTCCAGCTGGACGGCGCGACCACCGACTACCCGGACATCAAGCGCACCGGCCGCTTCACCGCCTGACGGCAGGAGCGGCCGGGGACGGCGGTGCGGTGCGGCGCGGTCGGGCGCGCCGCACGACAGCCGGCCGCCTCGCCCGCACGGGACGGGCTACGCCGCCAGCTCCTTGACCAGCAGCTCGAACTCCAGGTCGTCGCGCTGCGGGATGCCGAAACGCTCGTCGCCGTACGGGAACGGGGTCATCCGGCCCGTACGGCGGTAGCCGCGGCGCTCGTACCAGGCGATCAGGTCGTCGCGCACCGAGATGACGGTCATGTGCATCTCCGCGACACCCCAGGTCTCGCGGGCCAGCCGCTCCGCCTCCGCGATGACGGTCTTGCCGAGGCCGCCGCCCTGCAGGGTGGGGCTGACCGCGAACATGCCGAAGTAGGCGTGGGCGCCGCGGTGCTCGATCTGGCAGCAGGCCAGCAGCTCGCCGTCGCGCTCCGCCGTCAGCAACCGGCTGTCGGGCGACGTGATGACCGCCAGCACGCCCTCCGGGTCGGTCCGCTGACCTTCGAGGATGTCCGCCTCGGTGGTCCAGCCGGCCCGGCTGGCGTCCCCCCGGTACGCGGACTGCACGAGCTCGACCAGCGCGTCGACGTCGGCTGCGGTGGCGTCGCGGAAGGTCGGTCCGGTGGTGGCGACGGTGTCCATGGGCGGGTCTCTCCGATCTGTGGCGCGGCTCGGCAGGGACGAGGGTAGCTCGCCGGTAGGCTCCGGCTGCATGGTGCATGTACTGAGCAGCCGGACCCTCCTGTGCCCCACCGACCCCGACGCCTCGCGCGCCTTCTACGGCGAGCGGCTGGGCCTGGCCGTCTACCGCGAGTTCGGCACCGGTCCGGAACGCGGCACCGTCTACTTCCTCGGTGGCGGCTTCCTGGAGCTCTCCGGGCGCGCGGAGACCGCGGCGTCCCCTCCCCTGCGGCTGTGGCTCCAGGTCGCGGACGTCGCCGCGGCACACGCCGAGCTGGAGGCCCGCGGCGTCGAGATCGTACGTCCGCCGCGGACGGAGCCGTGGGGACTGGTCGAGATGTGGATCGCCGACCCGGACGGCACCCGGATCGTGCTGGTGGAGGTACCGGCCGAGCATCCGCTGCGCTACCGGCCGGGCATCTAGAGCCTGCCCTGGACGGCAGAGCCGGCGGCCACACCGGTGCCACACCGCGGTGCCGGGTCCGGCAAGGGCGCTGCCGCCGGAGTGTGGCACCGAGTGCCGGATGGCCGGTGGCGGGAGGCGGGGCTAGCGTGCTGAAGGGGCCCCCATCGGAAGGAACGCCATGAAGCTCGACAAGCCGGTGCCCGGCGGGCCCTGCTGGACCGAACTGGGGACCAGCGATCTGGAGGGCGCGAAGCGGTTCTACGCGCAGGTGTTCGGCTGGCGGCCGGAGACGGATCCGCGGCCGGAGGCGGGCGGCTACACGATCGCTCGCCTGGGAGACGCGGCCGTCGCCGCCCTCTCGCCCCTGTACCAGGAGTCGCAGCCCGTCGCGTGGAACGTGTCGTTCGCCGTGACGGACGCCGACGTCGCCGCGCGGCTGCTGGCGGAGGCGGGCGGCAAGGTCCTGGTCGGGCCGATGGAGGTGTTCGACGCGGGCCGGTTCACGGTGGCCCTGGATCCGGGCGGCGCGGCCTTCCAGCTGTGGCAGGCAGGGGCGTTCCCGGGCGCGGGGGTGTTCAACACGCCCGGCTCGCTCGGCTGGGTGGAGTTGCTGACCCGTTCGCCCGAGCGCGCCGAGACCTTCTACACGACGCTGTTCGGCTGGACCGTGAACGCCTCCGAGCACTACACGCAGTGGGGCGTCCACGGCGCCGACTTCGGCGGCATGATCGCGATGGACGACAAGTTCCCGCCCGAGGTGCCGCCCCACTGGCTGCCGTACTTCGCGGTGGAGGACGTGGACGCGACGGCGGCGACCACGACGGCCGGCGACGGCAGCGTGCTCATGGAGCCCACCACCATGGGGGGAGGGCGACGGCTCGCGGTGCTGCGCGATCCGCAGGGCGCGGTCTTCGGGGTCTACTCGGGAGGGGCCGAGGGCTGAGAGCCGAGAACTGAGAGTCGAAGGCTGAGAGTCGAAGGCTGAGAGCCGAGGGCTGAGCACGCCCCACGTCGCGAACCGTCGAATCCGCTGCCGCGCGGACGGCCGAGCCCGCCTGAACGGCTGAGGCGGGACGCCTGCGGGCGGCTTGGGGGCGCGCTGCGGGCAGACTGCCCGTCAGGCCCGCAGCGCGCCCATGTGGCCCTCCAGTCGGCCCAGCAACTCGGCGAGGAGCGCGGACAGTTCACTCTGACTCGGCGGGTCCAGCACCTCCAGCACGGCAGACTCGTAGGCCAGTTGCTCGGGCAGGATCGCGTCGACGAGATCGCGGCCGGCGTCCGTGAGACGGACGTGGGCGACGCGACGGTCCCGGGTGTCGCCGCGACGCTCCACCAGGCCGCGCTCGGTGAGCTGCTTGAGGCGTTTGGTCACCGCGGCGCCCGAGGAGAAGGTCTCGCGGGCCAGCTCGCTGGGGGTCAGCTCGTGCCCCGTGCGGCGCAGCGCGCCGAGCAGATCGAACTCGGGGCGGCTGAGACCGGCCCGGCGCAGCGGGGCGTCCTCGGCCTGTTGCAGCAGCGCGGCGCAGCGGTTGACCCGGCCGATGATCTCCATGGGCCCGGTGTCGAGTTCGGGGTGCACGGCCTGCCACTGCCCCACCACGGCGGCGACCGTGTCCCCGCGCGGTGCCCCGCCGGCCCCGGCCGCGCCGGCCCCTTCCGTCGGTCCACCCTGCGTCGGCGTCATGACCGTACGTCCTCCGCTCTGCCGCTCGTGCGCCGGTCCAGGAGCAGTCCCTGGCGCCGTACCGTAGCCGCGAGCGTACGGTGTCCGCTCTGCTCGGCGAGCACGACCCGCTCCATGGGGAGTGCGCGCTGCCACCACTCACCGGCGGCCGCGTCCGCGGTGGCCCGCAGGTCGACCAGGGCACCGGCCAGTACACGCCGGGCGGACTCCAGTGCGCCGGGGGCGACGCGCGGCTCGGCCGACAGCCGGGCGGCGCGCTCCCGGGCGAGCTCCGAGGCGGCCAGCGCCTGTTCGAGGCGGTCGCCCGAACGCCGGTTGGTGACGGCGATCGCGGCGACGAGACCGACCAGCGCACCGATCAGGGTGTCCAGGACCCGTTCGGTGATCAGCTCGCCCGCGTCCTGCGTCCGGGCGAATTCGGTGATGAGCAGCGCCATCGGGGTGACGCAGATGCTGCCGAGCCAGTAGTTCCGGCTGATCAGCGCCTCCGCGCCGAAGTTCAGGACGAGGCAGCACAGCACGAGCGCCGCCTGGTGGAGGTGGGCCAGCGGGACGAGCGCGGCGAAGACGAGCACCCCGACGAGGTTGCCGACCACGCGCTGGACGCCCCGGCTCCAGGTGAGGGTGAGGTTGGCTTGGTAGAGGGAGGCCGCGGTGACCAGGGCCCAGTAGGGGCGGCCGACCCCGAGGGCGAGGGAGGCGTATCCGGCGAGGGCGCAGCCGACGGCGGTACGGACGGCGAGGGGGGTGAGCGGGCCGAGCCTGGTCCACAACGGCCGGTTTCCGGCCCTGAGTTCGGCTTCGACGCCGAGGAGTTCGTCGGCGGTGGCGGCCGGCTCGCCGACCTGCGGTACGGGGCCGCGTCCGCGCAGGGCGCGCGCCCAGGCACGCAGCCGCTCGGGATCCGTGTCGCCGGGAGCGGCGAGCGCGACCTCGGCGCGGACCACGAGCCGTTCGAGCGCGCGCCGGGACCCGGAGCGGGCACCGGCGGCGAGCAGGGTCTGCCAGGCGGCGTGCACGGCGGCGGCCGTCGCGGCCCGGGCCCGCGACAGACCGGCACCCGCGGCCGCCGCCGCGCCCGTGTCCGTGTCCGCGCCCGCACCTTCGGTCGTACCGCCGGTCGCGCCTGTCCGCGCCGCGGCGCCGGCCGCGACGGCGTACGCGGCCGCGGCTTCGAGGGCCTGGGCGGTGGCCCGTCGCTCCGGGCCGTGCGGTCGTACGAGCCCGGGAGCCATGCCGACGATCCAGGCCCAGGCGCCCGCCGCCAGGGCCAGGGCAAGGTGGCCGGGGACCTGGCCGAGGGACTGCGGGGCGAAGAGGGAGGCGGAGCTGATGAAGGTGAGGACCACGTTGCCGGGCGGTCCGACCCGGCTCGCGTCGCACAGCACCTTCTGTACGGCGGCCAGCAGCGCGCCGACGGTGACGAGGACGACGGCGTTCGCGGTCAGCGAGGCGGCGAGCAGCGAGACGGCGAGGCCGCCGGTCATGCCGAGCACCACCAGGGCCAGGACACGGCCGCGGGCCGCGTACGGACGGTTGTGGGCGTACAGCGCGCACAGGGACCCGGCCATCGTGTACATGGCCAGGTCGAGGCGGCCGAGCGCCAGCAGGGCGAGGTTGGGCGGGGCGACCGCGGCGACCGCGCTGAGGGCGGGCTTGAACCAGATCTCGGAGGGCCGGCCGAGGCGCAGCACACCGGCCAGCGGGAGGCGCCGGGGGCGTGGGGTGGCGGGGGTGGGGGTCGCACTGCTCATACCGACAAGGTTAGCAGGTGTTTTACCTGTAAATAATTTCCACGGGCCCGGTCGACACCCTGGGTGACCTGCCGTGCTCCGCCGAGTGCTCCCCGTGTACACCCTTGCGCTCGCTTGCGCTCCGCCTGACCTGGGCATCCCTTGACCGACCGTCCAGGACCGCCGAGCGGGGAGGCGCGTGTGCATGGACCGGCGTCACCCGGATGGCTGCTGGTCGCGCTCTGCGCGGCGACCGGGGCCTACTGCCTGCTGCGGATGCGCAGCAGGGTCGAGGAGCAGCGCCGGGCCGCGGGCGGCGAGGCGCTCATGGGCTTCGGCATGGCCGTGATGGCCGTTCCGGCGGCCGTGTTCACCCCGCCGTCCTGGGCCTGGCCCGCCTACGCGGTCGTGTTCGGCGCAGCAGGGGTGCGCGCTCTGTGGGCGGCGCGGTCCGACGCACACCATCTGCATCATCTGGTGGGCACGGCGGCCATGGTGTACATGGCGGTCGTGATGGCGGCCGCCCCTGACCGCCACCACGGTCACGGCGGGTCCGGACTGCCGTTGGTGACAGGGGTGTTGCTGCTCTACTTCGCGGGATACGTGCTGCTGTCCGGCACCCGGCTGCTGCCCGTCGCGGGCGGCACCGTCGGCGGAGGGTGGGGCGACCGGCCGGAGTTGGCGCGGGCGTGCCGGCTGTCGATGGGGATCGGCATGGTGGCGATGCTGCTGACGCTCTGAGCCCGCGGGCACCCGCCGAGGTCCCGGGACACCCGCACCGTCCGAAACCGGCTCGGATGGCGTGAAGCCGCCAACGTCCTTGCCGCACGCAATCGTTGCTTGCGTCACTTTGCCCGGACGGCCCGTACCCCTGGGCCCTACGGCGCTCATAGGGTGCTCCCATGATGGTCCCCGCGGCACTGTTGCTGCTCGGCGCCCTGACCGCCGTCCTCGCCCCCCGGCTGCTCGCCCGCGCGGACTGGACGGAACGGGAACCGGTGGTCGCGCTGTGGATGTGGCAGTGCGTGGTGGTGGCCGTACTGGTGTGCTGTGCGCTGTCGATGACCCTCAGCGCCGCGGCGGCCTGGCAGGCGGTGCGCGGCCGGGTCTTCGGGCCGGCACCGCGCGCGGTGGTGGAGGCCTACGCGCTCGGCGCGGCGGGCCCCTGGACGGCGAAGTTCGCGGCGACGATCGCAGTGGCACTCGCGTGCGGCGGGCTGTGGAGCGCCGCGATGCTGGTCCGGGAGGTCGGCCGGGCCCGGCTCGGGCGACGCCGTCGCCGGAGCGAACTGCTCGTACGCGCGCCGCTGTTGCCCGGCGAGACCGCGCCCGGCGACCGGCTCGTGGTACTGGAGGGCGAGCGGCCGGACACCTGGTGGCTGCCGGGGCCGGCGCCCCGGCTGGTGGTGACCACCGGTGCGTTGCGCCGTCTCAAAGGGCGCCGGCTGGAAGCCGTCCTCGCCCATGAGCAGGGCCACGCACAGGCCCGGCACGACTGGCTGCTGCACTGCTCGGCCGCGCTGGCCAACGGGTTTCCGCAGGTACCGGTGTTCGCCGCGTTCCAGGCCGAGATGCACCGGCTGGTCGAACTGGCCGCCGACGACATGGCCTCCCGCCGCTTCGGCCGGCTGACGACCGCCCTCGCGCTGGTCGAACTCAACGAGGACCGGGGCGTGTTCGGTCCCGGCCCGGCCCCGCACGCCCATGTTCCGCAGCGCGTCGACCGCCTCCTCGCTCCCGCGCGCCGGCTCACCGCCGCGCACCGTCTGCGGCTGACGGCGGCGGGCGCGCTGGTGCCGCTGGTCCCGGTCCTGGTGGCACTCGTACCGGCACTGCGGACACTCGGCTAGCACCTGCACGGCCGACTCCCACGCCCCGCTCGCACGCTCGACTCGCGCAAGCGACCTGCGGGCCGGGTCCCCGCGGCCAGGCCCGGACGGCAACCGGGTAGGGTCCCGCGCATGAGCGCCGTCCTGTCGGACTTCCGCGGCGCTCTCCGCCGTATCGAGTCCGTCGGCCCCTGGCTGCGCGCGGCGCTCCCCGAGGCCGATCTCGCCCTCTCCGGGACCGAGTTGACACGGGACACCGGAAACACCCAGGACACAGCACACATCGCCTAAGGCAACTACCAGTGCGGGAAGGACGCCCGCCTCGGACGATCCCCCGCGTCGCCCGAGGCGGACGACAGCCCGGCCGGCCCCGCACAGGGGTCGGCCAGGACGCGTTGAGTATAGTTGGCTGTCGGCCAGTCAACGCAGGAGTTCCAGCATGTCCCCGCGCAGCGCCTCGGTCAATGAAGAATTGCGGCGACGTTCCCGGGAACGGCTGCTTCAGGCAGCGGTCGAACTGGTCCGGGAACGCGGGTACGAGGCCACGACGCTCGGCGACATAGCCGACCGTGCGGGATCCGCGCGGGGCCTGGTCTCCTACTACTTCCCCGGCAAGCGCCACCTCGTGCAGTCGGCCGTGCACCGGCTGATGCACCGCACCCTGGACGAGGCGCTGGAGCGCGAGCCGCACACCGAGGACGGGCGGGAGCGGATGGCACGAGCCGTCGACGCGGTCCTCGGACTGGCCCGCGACCAGCCCGTGCTGATGCGCCAGCACATGGCGGGCCTGCTCCAGGCCGAGGGCTTCGTGCAGTGTCCGGAGCAGCAGCGACTGGCCGAGCTGCTGCGGGACACCGTGGTGCGGCGCGGCTCGCAGAACGTCGACGCCGACTACCCGATGCTGCGCTCCCTGCTGATGGGCGCCGTCTACGCGATGGTCATGCCGAACATCCCCCTGCCCATCACGCCCCTGCGCACCGAACTGTTCCAACGCTACGGACTGGACTGGGAGATGGGGGTCCCGCCGGACACCGAGGCGCCCGGCGGGACGGAGCAGACGGATCTGTCGCGCTTCTTCGCGACGGACGGACGGCCGGCCGATCAGTCGAAGTAGTCCGGCTGGGTCTGCACGTTCAGCTCGCGCAACCGCACCCGCTCGGCCGGATCCGTGCGCCGGTCGTCGAGCTTCAGTACGTCGAGGCCCTTGGCGATGTCGTTCGAGTAGATGTAGCCGTTGTAGTAGTACGCCGACCACGAACCGCCGATGGAGAGCGTGGTCGTGGACAGCGGACCGCGCTCGAAGTAGGCGATCTCCTTGGGCGCGGTCGAGTCGGTGAAGTCCCATACCGAGACGCCGCCCTGGTACCAGGCCTGGACCATGATGTCCTTGCCCTTGACCGGGATCAGCGAGCCGTTGTGGGCCACGCAGTTCTCGGTGTCGGCCTGGTGGCGGGGGATCTTGTAGTAGGCGCGGAAGACGAGCTTGCGCCGGTCGCCCTTGCCGACGATGTCGTAGATGCCGTCGGCGCCGCGGTCGGGGCCCACGGTCGCGTTGCAGGTGGCCGCACCGCCGCCGCCGAGTTCGTCGGTGAACACGACCTTGTTCGCCTTCTGGTTGAAGGTCGCCGAGTGCCAGAACGCGAAGTTGACGTTGTCCTCGACCTGGTCGATGACCTTCGGGTGCTCGGGGTCCTTGATGGAGAACAGGATGCCGTCGCCCATGCACGCGCCCGCGGCCAGGTCCTTGTCCGGCAGCACCGTGATGTCGTGGCAGCCGGTGGTCTTGGAGACACCCGGGTTGGTGGGCGAACCCGGGTTGCCGCCGCCGTCCGGGCCCTCACCGGGGAACAGGACGGGGAAGCTCACCACCGCCGCCTTCTCGGGGGCGTTGCGCGGCACCTTGATCACCGAGATGCCGTCGTGCGGCGGCCGGCAGTCGGGGTAGGTGGCGCTCGGCGAGTACGAGGAGACGTAGATGTAGACGTTTTTGCGCTCGGGCACCAGGGAGTGGGTGTGTGAACCGCAGGCGGTCTCGACTGCGGCGACGTACTTCGGGTTCGCCTTGTCGCTGATGTCGAAGATCTTCATGCCCTCCCACGACGACTTCTCGGTCGCGGGCTGCGTGGTGCTGTTGCAACTGCTGTCGCTGCGCGAGGAGTCGGTGGACAGGAACAGCAGGTTGCCGGAGACGGAGACGTCGTTCTGCGAGCCGGGGCACAGCACCTGGGCGACCGTCCTCGGCGCCTTCGGGTTGCCGATGTCGAAGATCCGGAAGCCGTCGTAGTTGCCGGCGAAGGCGTATCTGCCCTGGAAGGCAAGATCCGAGTTGAGTCCGGTGAAGGCCTCCTTGGGGACGTTGGCCAGGTGCTCGATGTTGGCGGAGTGGACGATCTCGTCCTGGCCGGGTATCTCGCCGTCGGCGATCGCCCGTGCCGCCCGGGCTCCGGCGCCGGAGGAGATCTCCTGGCGCGCCGCCGGGCCGTCCCCCGGGTCGGGGGTGGCGGCCGCCGGTACCGCGGTGAGCAGCGCGGCCACGAGTCCGGCCACGACCGCGCCGACTCCGGTTCTTCTGTGCCGTGTTCGGGGATGGTTCGACAGGGTCACTGCATCCTCCCTCGTCGCATGCACACGGGAACGGTTCACGTTCCCCCGAAGTATCGTCTTCGTCATGCACATACCAAAAGAGGGCAACGGGACAGTCAGGGAACCGCCCGATCCATGACACGCGGGGCACCTCTCCCGCCCCGCCTTCCCTGTCCGTACCAGCCTGCCCCGCACTTCCCGTTGCTCAACCCGCCTGCCACAGGAGGTCGTTGTGCTCCCTCGCCACTCGTCCCGTACGTCCCTCGCCCTGGCCTGCGCGGCCGCCGTGTCCGCACTCGCGCTCGGGGGCTGCGACCCGGCCCCCGTCTCCGGGCCCGAGCCGAACGGCACCGGCGGCCCTTCGGTGATCGTGCCGGGCGGGCCCGGCGAGGCGAACCGGACCCTGTCCGCCGAGGAGGCGGCCCGGCAGCGCGCCGACGACGACACCCCCAACGCGGCGGATCTCCGATACGCGCGCCACATGATCGAACACCACGCCCAGGCCCTGGAGATGACCCGGCTGGCCCCCGGCCGCGCGCAGTCGACCGGCGTCAAGCGGATCGCCGAGCGGATCGCGGCGGCCCAGGGACCGGAGATCACCGCGATGGAGAGCTGGCTGAAGCCCTACGCCGAGAACGGCGGCGCCGACGCGCACGAGCACACCTCGATGCCCGGCATGGCGACCACGGATCAGCTGACGGAGCTGCGCGCGGCCAGGGGCAAGGCCTTCGACGAACTGTTCCTCACCTTGATGATCGCCCACCACGAAGGGGCGATCAGCATGGCCACGGAGGTGAAGGCGCAGGGCAACAACGTCCGGATCGAGGAGATGGCCGACGACGTGATCGCCCAGCAGACGAGCGAGATCACCCGGATGCGGAGGATGCGGGAGACGGAACAGCCGTAGGGCCGGAAGCCGCGCGCCGCAGGATCCGCCCCCGTCAGCGCCGCGCGTGGCGCGGTGCCAGGTACCCGGCGTCCCGGGCCTGCGAGATCATCCTCAGCGATCTTCGACGGCTGCGCCCGGTCGCGCACATCACCGCGAGCACGGGGTCGGCACCCTCCCGCTGGGCCGCCCGGTACTCCTGCGCGACCAGCCACCGCCCCTCGCTGCCGCGCGGCCAGCCGGGCCGGGCGCGACGCGCGCCGGAGGGCACGGCGCCGGGACCGGGACCGACGCCGAGGCCGAGGCCAAGGCCAAGGCCAAGGCCGCAGACGGTCTCACCGATGCCGCACTCGGGCGCCCCGGCCGGACCCTGGCCCGCCCCCCGCTCCCGTTCGGCGGGCGGCCCGCACACCTCGTACAGCGGACCCCTGATCCAGTCCGGAAGAACCGCGAGGTCGCCGAAGGAGAGAGGCGGCTGCGCCCGGACCTCCTCGATGGAGACGCGGCCGCCGGACAGCACGGCGAGCGCGTCGACCCGGGCTCCGTCGGCGAAGACCAGCCTGACGTCGAACCACGCGGTCGACTCCGCCCCCTCCCGCAGCTCCCACGCCGGCCACACGGACACGACACCGTCCGAGGCGGAGCGATCCGAAAGATCAAGAAAGGATGCATCCAGCACACACGTGACGTAACCGCATGATCACATTCCATAAGAACGGACACGCGCACGCCCGAACGCCACAGCACCCTGTCAGCGCAGCCGCCGCGGTGCGATGCTGAAGTCGTCAGCGACCTCCTCCGATCCCCCGTACCCCTCGGACAAGGAGTTCCGCCGTGCTGCGTGTCGCCGTCGTCGGCTCCGGGCCGAGCGGGTGCTATACCGCCCAGAACCTCGTCGAGCAGGACCCCCGGGCGTACGTCGACGTCCTGGACCGGCTGCCGTGCCCGTACGGCCTGGTCCGCTACGGCGTGGCACCGGACCACGAGAAGATCAAGTCGCTCCAGAAGAACCTGCGCACGGTCCTGGAGCACGACCGGGTGCGCTTCCTGGGCGGGGTGCGGGTCGGCGCTGACGGGATCCCGGCCGCCCGGCTCCGGGAGCTGTACCACGCGGTGGTGTACTGCGTGGGCGCCGCCGCCGACCGGCACCTCGGGATCCCGGGCGAGGACCTGCCGGGCAGCTGGTCGGCGACGGAGTTCGTGTCCTGGTACAGCGCCCACCCCGACGCCGCGGACGACCCCTACGTGGCCGGGGCCCGTGCGGCCGTGGTCATCGGCATGGGGAACGTCGCCGTCGACGTGGCGCGGATGCTGGCCCGCGGCCCGGCCGAACTCAGCCCCACCGACATGCCGCAGGCCGCGCTGGCCGCGCTGGCCGCGAGCCGGGTGCGGGACATCCGGATGGTGGGCCGCCGCGGCCCTTCCCAGGCCCGCTTCACCACCAAGGAGCTGCGCGAGCTGGGCTCCCTGCCGGACACCGGAATCACGGTGGATCCCGCCGAGCTGGCCGTCGATCCGGCGTACGGCGATCCCGGCGGCCTGCCCGCCGCGCAGCGCCGCAACATCGAGGTGCTGCGCGACTGGGCGGCGCGACCGCCGACGGGATCCGCGCGCCGGATCGGGCTGCGCTTCTTCCTGCGGCCGGTGGAAGTGCTCGCCGACAACGGGCGCGTGGGCGCGGTGCGTTTCGAGCGCACGGAGCCCGACGGACACGGCGGGGTGCGCGGCACCGGCCGGTACGAGGACATCGAGGCGCAACTGGTGCTGCGGTCGGTGGGCTACCGCGGACTGCCGCTGGAGGGCCTGCCGTTCGACGCGGACCACGGCACGGTCCCGCATCTGGCCGGACGCGTCCTGCGCGCGGGAGCCGTGGTGCCGGGCGAGTACGTGGCGGGCTGGATCAAGCGGGGGCCGACCGGGGTCATCGGCACCAACCGGCCGTGCGCGAAGGAGACGGTGGCCTCGCTGCTCGCGGATGCCCCCGCGCTCGGCGCGAGGGAGCTGCCCGAGGATCCCCTCACGGCTCTGCGGGCCGAGGGGGCCGAGCCGGTCACCTGGGCGGGCTGGCTGGCGATCGAACGCGCCGAGGCCGAGCTCGGGGCCTCCCTGGGGCGGGGTGTCGTCAAGCTGCCGGACTGGGAATCGCTGCTGACCGCGGCCCGGACCCCGGCCGGCCCGGGACGTCCGTAGCAGCTCGCCGCCGGCTCGCGGCGCCTTCCACCCCGCCGGACGACAGCCCCGCGCCCTGCGCCCACCGGACCGGAAACCCGGCCGCCCCGACTTCGAAGTCTGTCATGGGAGCGCTCCCGCGCCTGACCTGGAAAGCCCTCACCGTCGTCAGGGAGAGCCGGAACACGTTCTGCGCGAGGCGTTGACTAGAAAGCGCTTGCACCCTACGTTCCGTTCAACAGTGTGACCGACACCTCGGGCTCTAGCCAGGAAAGGGCCACGCTGACCGCACGCAGCGTTCTACATGGCGTACGTCATGCACATACATGACCACCCTGACCCCCACTGAAGGGACGCACCCGCATGCGCACTCGCCTCCAGCGCACCCGCGCACGGAGCTCCGCACTGGCCGCCGGCGCCGCCGCTCTCGCCACGGCCGTCGTCCTCGTCCTCCCCCAGCCGGCCGGGGCGGCCGACACCTCCCCGGTCGGGTTCGGCGCCGGGACCACCGGCGGCGGCGGCAGTACGGCGGTCACCGTCACGACACTGGCCGCCTTCAAGACGGCGGTGACGGGCGACTCGGCCAAGGTCGTCAAGGTCAACGGCCTCATCCCGCTGAGCGGTCAGGTCGACATCGGGTCCAACACCACGGTCCTGGGCGTCGGTTCGGCGTCCGGCTTCACCGGTGGCGGGCTGCGGCTGAAGAAGGTGACCAACGTCGTCATCCGCAACCTCAACATCAGCAAGCCGGTGGCGCCCGCCGACGGCATCACCGTCCAGGCCTCCACGAAGGTGTGGGTCGACCACAACTCCTTCTCGTCGGACCGCGACCACGACAAGGACTACTACGACGGCCTGCTCGACATCACCCACGGCTCGGACTACGTCACGGTGTCCTGGAACACCTTCAAGGACCACTACAAGGGCTCGCTCGTCGGCCACAGCGACAGCAACGCGAGCGAGGACACCGGGCATCTGCGGGTGACGTACCACCACAACTACTTCAGCAACGTCAACTCGCGCATCCCCAGCCTGCGTTTCGGCACCGGGCACTTCTACGACAACTACGTGGTCGGCGCCGACACCGCGGTGCACTCGCGCATGGGCGCCCAGATGTTCGTCCAGAACAACGTGTTCCGCTCGACCGCCGTCGCCGTGACGACGAGCCGCGACAGCGACGTGGACGGCTACGCCAATCTGAGCGGCAACGACCTCGGCGGGGCCGCCACCGAGATCTCCCAGGTGGGCACCTTCACCAGCCCGCCCTACAGCTACACCGCCGAACCCGCCTCGACCGTCGTCGCCTCGGTGACGTCGGGCGCGGGCACCGGAAAGATCTGACCACCCCCCATCCGGAAGCAGGTATCGGGACATGACCTCACCCGCACGGCCACGCGCCCGAGGGCGCGCCGTCACCGGCTCGCTCGCCGTCCTCGGCCTCTCGCTTGGCATGATCACGACAAGCGGCGCGCTCACCCCCGCGAGCGCGGCCACCTGGCCCACCGCGAGCGGCAGCCAGGCCGTCTCGTCCACCATCTCGGTCTCCGGCACCAAGGACTACGGGATGCTGCGCCTCTACGGCACCGGGGACCTGGGCAGCGGCAGCCAGGACGAGGACCAGGGGCCGATCCTGGAACTGGCCGCCGGCACCGTCCTGAAGAACGTCATCATCGGCGCCCCCGCCGCCGACGGCATCCACTGCCTGGGCAGTTGCACGCTCCAGAACGTCTGGTGGGAGGACGTCGGCGAAGACGCGGCGACGTTCCTGGGCTCCTCGGCGTCCAACGTGTACACCGTCTCCGGCGGCGGTGCGAAGGAAGCCAGCGACAAGGTGTTCCAGTTCAACGGGGCCGGAACCCTGAACGTCTCGAACTTCGCCGTGCAGACCTTCGGCACCTTCGTCCGCTCGTGCGGCAACTGCAAGACGCAGTACAAGCGGACGATCAACCTCAACACCATCGAGGCGACCTACAAGGGCAGCAAGCTCGTCGGCATCAACACCAACTACGGCGACAGCGCGACCTTGAAGAAGATCACCATCGTCGGGGACTCCAGCAAGAAGATCGTCCCCTGCCAGAAGTACATCGGCAACAACACGGGCGCCGAGCCGACCACGAACGGCTCGGGCCCCGACAGCACCTACTGCAAGTACGCCACCTCGGACATCACCTACAAGTGACCGTCCGCGCGGCGGCCGCACGGCACCGGGTTCACCGGGCGCCCGCGGCCGCCGCGCCGCCGTCCCGGCGGCCGTGCTGCCGCACCGTCCGTGCCAACTCCCCCTGATAGTCCGTGTACGCGGACCGCAGCGCCGCCCCCGGCCAGTCGTCCGGCAGGAGTTCGGCGGGCAGCACGGGGTCGGCGAGCAGATGGCGTACGACCGCCGCGAAGCCGGTGAGGCGGTCGGCCGGGCGGTCGGCGCGCGCCACATGGGCGAGCAGGGACCGGGCGGTGGCGGCCCAGGCGTCCAGCGGCCACAGGCTCGCGGCCAGCCCGGCCGAGGTGCGGTCGGCCGCCGGGCCGTCGGCTGCCCTGCCATCGCCCGCGCCTGTGCCCGCCCCGGCCCGGTCGGCCGCGGTTCCCCCGGGGCGCGCGGTGTAGTGCTGGGCCACCGGCTCCAGGTCCTCCGGCAGCGTGCGCAGCAGATTGGCGGGCCGCAGCCAGACGCCCTCGCGGAGTTCGGCCAGCCGGAGCGCGGTCAGCCGGGTCCTGAGGTCGGCGCGTTCGGCGGGGCCGCGCCCGGTCGCCGTGATCACCACCATCTCCCAGTCGCCGTGCCACGCGCGCGTGCGGGGCTGCACGGCCTCGTCCTGGCGGCGCTGGCGGGACAGCAGTCGGTCGCTGAGACCGTAGACGGCGTCCGTACGCCGCAGATCGCCCGCCGCCACCATCCGGCTCAGCGCCGCACGGAGCGTCGACCCGCCGACGCCGAAGGGCTCGACGGCGCTGACGAGGTCGCGCACCGGGAGCTCGGGCGGGTGGGCGCCGAGCAGCAGGCTCAGCACGACCGAGCGCGCGGACAGGGGCCGCAGGTCGACCTCGCCGGGCTCGGCCGGCACGTTCATCCGCAGGGGCACGGCGCTTACTTTACGTGCGCCCGCATATTGCATCATTGCTACAACCGCAGCGAAGGTGCAACATGAGGGCATGGTCTCGACACTCGCGCACGAGCAGCCGCCGCACGACGCCCCGCACCCGGCCCCGGCCGGCGCCGGCCCCCGCACCACCCGTGATGCCACCCACGACGTCACCAACCAGGCCCCTCCCCTGACCCCGTACGACGCCTCCGCCGACACGGCGCTGCTGGAGGGGCTGCGCCGGGAGGGGGCCGGCTGGGCCGAGGACGACGTCCGGCGCCTCGGCGTGCTGGCCGGCGGCGCCGAGGCGCAGGAGTGGGCCGAGCTGGCCAACCGCCACGAGCCCGAGCTGCGCACCCACGACCGCTACGGCCACCGCGTCGACGAGGTCGACTTCCATCCGAGCTGGCACCAGCTGATGCGGACCGCGGTCGCCGAGGGCCTGGCCGGCTCGCCCTGGGCGGACGAACGGCCCGGTGCCCACGTGGCCCGTACGGCCGGCGGCCTGGTGTGGGGGCACACCGACGCCGGGCACGGCTGCCCGACCTCGATGACGTACGCCGCCGTTCCCGCCCTGCGCCGCCAGCCGGACCTCGCCAAGATCTACGAACCGCTGCTGACCAGCAGGGAGTACGAGCCGGGGCTGCGGGTGCCGACCGAGAAGCGCGGGCTGCTCGCGGGCATGGGGATGACCGAGAAGCAGGGCGGTTCGGACGTCCGCACGAACACGACCGTGGCCACGCCCACCGCCGAGCCGGGCGTGTACACCCTGCGCGGGCACAAGTGGTTCACGTCGGCGCCGATGTGCGACGTATTCCTGGTGCTGGCCCAGGCCCCGGAGGGTCTGTCCTGCTTCCTGGTGCCGCGGGTCCTGCCCGACGGCAGCCGAAACACCTTCCGCATCCAGCGCCTGAAGGAGAAGCTCGGCAACCGGTCCAACGCCTCCTCCGAGCCGGAGTTCGACGGGACGGTGGCGTGGCTGGTGGGGCCCGAGGGCCAGGGCGTCAAGACCATCATCGAGATGGTCAACTGCACGCGGCTGGACTGCGTGATGATGTCGGCGGCGCTGATGCGCAAGACGCTCGTGGAGGCGGGGCACCATGTGCGCCACCGCAGCGCGTTCGGCGCGCGACTGCTGGACCAGCCGCTGATGCGCAACGTCCTGGCCGACCTCGCGCTCGAGTCGGAGGCCGCGACGACGCTCACCCTGCGGCTGGCGGGCGCGGCGGACCGGGCGGTGCGCGGGGACGCCGGTGAGCGCACGTTCCGCCGGATCGCCACCGCCGTCGGCAAGTACTGGGTCACCAAGCGCGGTCCCGCCTTCACGGCGGAGGCGCTGGAGTGCCTGGGCGGCAACGGCTACGTGGAGGAGTCGGGCATGCCCCGGCACTACCGCGAGGCGCCCCTGCTGTCGATCTGGGAGGGCTCGGGCAACGTCAACGCCCTGGACGTGCTCAGGGCGCTGGGGCGTGAGCCCGGTGCCGCGGACGCCCTGTTCGCCGAACTCGACCTGGCCCGGGGTGCGGACGCCCGCCTGGACGCGACGGTGTCCCGGCTCAGGAGCGGTCTGGCCGGTGCGTCGCCGTCCGGCGCCCGTCGGCTGGTGGAGCTGATGGCCCTCGCCCTCCAGGCCTCCCTGCTGGTGCGGTACGCCCCGCCCGCGGTCGCCGACGCCTTCTGCGCGACCCGGCTCGGCGGCGACTGGGGGTACGCCTTCGGCACGCTGCCCGACTCGGCGGACCTCGACGCGATCCTGAGCCGGGCGCTGCCTGACGGGGAGTGAGGCTCAGCCCGTCCGGTGTCCCCAGAGCGGGTCGAACCGCGCCCAGTCGACGTCCCACTGGTCCATGCGGCGGCGTTCCAGTCGGGCGCGGACTGCGCGGCCGACGATGAAGGGGACGGCTGCGGTGCTCACGCCGGCCAGGCCGCCGATCAGCGAGGCCCGCAGCCGGGCCTCGTAGGGGGTGGCGGGCCTGCTCACCAGGGCGCCCCGGCGGTCCGTCCAGACCACGACCGGGGTGCCCGCGGCGCTGCCGGGCCGGACCCGGACGAGTCCGGAGTGCGCCGTCCCGTCGACCGCGGTCCAGGCCGCCCTCCCCCACACCCGGTCTCCGCTGGCGGTGCCGGTGTGTGCGTCGGCCGTGCCGGGCGCGCGCTCGGAGAGGTGGGCGACGGCGGGGCGCCAGTCCTCGCGCTCGCGGGCCAGTTCGCCCTCGACGGACCGGGTCGCCGTCAGCCCGGCGAGCACGCCGGCCAGGACGGTGAGCACCCAGGCTCCGAGCAGGACCCAGCCCTCCATCGCGTCGGCACGGCGTCTGAGCGGATTGCGCCGCCAGCGCCACAGCCACACCTTCGGACCACGGAACGCCATCGAAGGCTTCCTCCTCGTGAGCGCACGAACATCCCGGACCGCCCTCCCATACGGGAGAGGCGGCCGCGATGCTCAGGGCGAGTCCTCCGGCTCGACGTTCCCACGGGTCCTTCGACCCGCGCAGGCGTCTGTCCGAAAGTGCCCGGAAGCTGTTCGTCCAACAGCGCAGACTGGCGTCCCTCGACCGACACCGCGCCCTGTGACCTGCACGGACATCGGCTGCCGGGTGACTGTCAGAGGCGGGGTGCAGACTGGCCGATGTCCGGGAGCACTCTGTCGCGGAGGTGATCGACATGTCCGAGGTACTGCTCGCCGTGGGTACCCGCAAAGGCCTGTTCATCGGGCGGCGGCGCGGCGGCGCATGGGAGTTCGACGAGAGTCCGTACTTCAACGCCCAGGCCGTGTACTCGGTGGCCGTCGACACCAGGGGTACGACCCCGCGGCTGCTGGCCGGCGGCGACAGCGCCCACTGGGGCCCGTCCGTGTTCCACTCCGACGACCTGGGGCGGACGTGGACCGAACCGGCCCGGCCCGGCCCGCCGTCAGGTTCCCGAAGGACACGGGGGCTTCGCTGGAGCGGGTGTGGCAGCTGCACCCGGCGGCGGCCGAGCCCGATGTGGTGTACGCGGGCACGGAACCCGCCGCGCTGTACCGCTCCGAGGACCGCGGCGAGAGCTTCGGACTCGTCCGGCCGTTGTGGGAACATCCCACGCGCTCGCGCTGGGTGCCGGGCGGCGGCGGTGAGGGCCTGCACACCGTGATCACCGACAGGCGGGACCCCGCGGCCGTGACGGTGGCCGTCTCCACGGCGGGAGTGTTCCGCACGACCGACGGCGGCGCGAGCTGGGCGCCGTCCAACTCCGGTGTCTCGGCGGTGTTCCTGCCGGATCCGAACCCCGAGTTCGGCCAGTGCGTGCACAAGATCGCCCAGGACGCGGCGACCCCGGACCGCCTGTACCTCCAGAACCACTGGGGGGTGTACCGCAGCGACGACGCGGGCGCCCACTGGACCGACATCGGCGAGGGGCTGCCGTCCACGTTCGGGTTCGCCGCCGCCGCGCACCCCCATCGGGGCGACACGGCGTACGTCTACCCGATCAACGCCGACGCGGACCGGGTGCCCGCCGACCGGCGGTGCCGGCTCTTCCGTACGGCGGACGCGGGCCGGAGCTGGGAACCGCTGTCGGCGGGCCTGCCCCAGGAGGACCACTACGGCACGGTGCTGCGCGACGCCCTCTGCACGGACGACGCCGACCCGGCGGGGGTGTACTTCGGCAACCGCAACGGCGAGGTGTACGCGTCGGCCGACGACGGCGACAGCTGGCGGCAACTGGTGTCCCATCTTCCGGACGTGCTGTGCGTCCGGGCGGCGGTCGTCGCCTGACCGAAGAGACCCGGGCCGAGAGACTCGACAGAGAAAACCTGACAGAGGAAAGAGGAGACAGAAGCACCTGATGGAACCGACGCACTGGATGATGAAGCCTGTCGGGCCGCCCTTGTACGGCCTTGGCCACCGGTTGATCGCCATAGCCCGTACGGCAGTAGGGTGACGCCCGTGGCACCACGACCCTTGCACGAGATCGTCGAACCCGGCTGGGCCCAGGCCCTCGCACCCGTCGCCGGGAAGATCGCCGAAATGGGCGACTTCCTGCGCGCGGAGATCGCCGCCGGACGCACCTACGTCCCGGCCGGAGCGAACGTCCTGCGGGCCTTCCAGCAGCCCTTCGACGAGGTACGCGTCCTCATCGTCGGCCAGGACCCCTACCCGACCCCGGGACACGCGGTGGGGCTGTCCTTCTCGGTCGCGCCCGACGTACGGCCGCTGCCGGGCAGCCTGATCAACATCTACCGGGAGCTGAACACCGACCTGGGGCTGCCCCAGCCCTCCAACGGTGATCTGACACCGTGGACCCGGCAGGGCGTACTGCTGCTCAACAGGGCGCTCACCAACGCCCCGCGGGAGCGGGGCGCGCACCGGGGCAAGGGCTGGGAGAAGGTCACCGAACAGGCGATACGGGCCCTTGCCGCGCGCGGCAAGCCTCTCGTGTCCATCCTGTGGGGCAGCGACGCCCGTAACCTGCGCCCGCTCCTGGGGCAGCTCCCGACCGTGGAGTCGGTCCACCCCTCCCCGATGTCGGCCGACCGCGGATTCTTCGGCTCCCGCCCCTTCAGCCGGGCCAACGACCTGCTGATCGGCCAGGGCGGTCAGCCCGTGGACTGGCGCCTGCCGTGACGGACCGGGGCGCCCCGGCCGGTCTGCTCGCCGTGGACTCCGGAGGCTCCGGACTGCGTGCGGCCCTCGCCGCCGCGGACCGGGGCGTCCTGGCCCGGCGGGCGTCCACCGTGCCGGTGCGCACCGGCGCGCGGGGCATCGACCCGGAGCACCTGATGGAACAACTGGTGCCCATGGTCCGGGCGTTGACGGCCGAGACCGGAGTGCGAGAGCTGGCCGCGGCCGTCGTCGGCGCGGCCGGGCTGAGCACCCTGGGCGACGCGCTGCGCGACGAACTCCCCGGCGCGCTGGCCCGGGAGTTCGGGGTGGCGAAGGTCGCCCTGGCGGCCGACGCCGTCACCGCCTACGTCGGCGCTCTCGGGCCGAGCCCGGGGGCGGTGATCGCCGCCGGGACCGGGCTGATCGCGATCGGCACGGACCTCACCGGCTGGCGTCGCGCGGACGGCTGGGGACATCTGCTGGGCGACTGCGGCGGCGGCGCGTGGATCGGACGGGCCGGCCTGGAGGCCGCGCTGCGCGCACACGACGGGCGGCCGGGCGGCTCGGCCCGGCTGCGGGCCCGCGCGGAGGCGGAGTTCGGGCCGCTTCCCACCCTGCCCGGCCGGCTCTACCCACGCACCGACCGGGCCGCCGTCCTGGCCTCCTTCGCGCCCGCGGTGGCCGACTGCGCGCACCGGGGCGACCCCGTCGCCCTGGACATCCTGGGCGCGGCCGCCCGGCAGATGGCCGAGTCCGCGGCCGCCGTCTGCCCGGCCTCGGGCGAACCCCGGATCGCCCTCACCGGTGGCCTGTTCCGGATGGGCGACCCCCTGCTCCGCCCGCTGGAGATCGAACTGACGCAAAAGCTCCCCCACGCGCACCAGGTTCCGGCCGACGGCGATCCCCTGCACGGATCGGTCCGCATGGCCGCTGACCTGGCAACTGACGCACTCACCCTGCCGAGTGACGGAACAATGCTGTACGTGGCCCCCAAAAAGGGGATTACCCCCGTGCGGGACAATTCGCCCGGAAGTCACGCCGATCACTTCTGATCCGCACGTAACTCATCAGACAAAACCGGACGGATACCGCTCACCTGCACCCTCCCCGAACAGGGGAACCCGGTAAGCCAGTAACATGCGGCGCCATGAGCTCCCCCACTGGGCCCGCGTCCGGCCTGCCTGTACGAATGCCGCGCCCCCGCCAGCCTGGGCGGCACCGGCGACCCGAGCCCCTGGCGGCTCCCGAAGGCGCGCCCGCGCTTGTCCTGGCCGTGCCGGGCACCCCCGGTACCGCCACGCGCGGACTCGCCGAGGAGGTCGTGAGCATCGCCCGCTCCGAGCTCCCCGGCCTCGACGCCCGCATCGGTTACCTCGACGGGGACGACGCGGAGTTCCCGACCCTTCAGTCCGTGCTCACGCACGCCGCCGAAGAGCGCACCGCCCGCTACGAGCAGGCCCTCGCCGCCGGTGTCGAGGTCAAGGAGCCCGACGGCCCCGTCGCCGTCGTCGTGCCCCTGCTGGCCGGTCCGGACAGCGCCCTGCTGCGCCAGGTCCGCCAGGCCGTGATGGAGAGCCGGATCGCCGCCGATCTGACCGACGTCCTCGGCCCGCACCCGCTGCTGGCGGAGGCGCTGCACGTGCGTCTGTCCGAGGCGGGTCTGGCCCGCGCGGACCGCGCCCGTCTGTTCACCGTGGCCACCGCCGCGGACGGCATCATCCTGGCCTCGGTCGGTGGCGAGGAGGCCGTGCAGGCCGCCGGGATCACCGGCATGCTGCTCGCCGCGCGCCTGGCCGTGCCGGTGATCGCCGCGGCCCTCGACCAGGAGGGTTCGATCGCCTCCGTCGCCGAGCAGCTTCGTGCCTCGGGCTCGCAGCAGCTGGCGCTGGCGCCGTACCTGATCGGCCCCGAGATCGACGCGGCCCTGGTGGCGGACGCGGCCGAGGAGGCGGGCTGCTCCGCCGCCGAGGCGATCGGCCCCTACCCGGCCATCGGCAAGCTGGCCCTGGCCCAGTACAGCGCGGCCCTGGGCATCGCCCCGCAGCAGCCGCAGGGCACGCCGGCCCGCTGACCCGGACGCCTGACCGCGACACACCGGAAGGGCCCGCTCCGTACGCCGGAGCGGGGCCCTCCGGTCAGCCGCGCGGGCCGGCCCCCCCCGGCGGCCGGGGGCGCGGGGCAC